>NZ_JACHGO010000010.1 GCF_014202345.1 Desulfovibrio intestinalis | reverse complement strand
CCGCAGCCTCCATGCCCCCATACTTGGATTTCCATTTGTAGTACGTGGCCTGGCTTACACCGTATTCTCGGCAGACATCGGCTACCGTGCGCCCACCTTCAGCTTCCTTCAGAATCCGAATGATCTGACTTTCCGTGAATCGAGATTTCTGCATTGCCGTCTCCTTGAGGGCAGTTTGCCAGAAATCTCTACCATGCGCTGGTCCTATTTTAGGGGAAGGTTACAAAGCCAATACTCTTCGTTATGGCATTTAACACACTGAAGTAAGTAAACTTTGTCGCATACTATTATATGCAGGAAATACGTTGTTCCATTTTATTGAGTATTCAATGTCATGGGGAATGTAGTAATATGCTCTTCCCCGGTATATAGTAGTATCTAATCTAATCTAAAAATAACTATAGTTATATCAATAAAAAACATTTAACATAAATAAAATAGTTAAATTGCATATGTATACTCATAAAATAAACAATGTAATTATAATATACAGTAAATGACCGATAGGTCTCAAAGGTTTTATGTAGAGCTACATAAATTATTAACAAACTGTATCGATTCAAGAACATATACACACATTACATCATCTTTTGATAATACTAACTCTCTTAAATTAAAAAATATTCATATGCATAGATATGATGAGTTTTAACAGTATCTAAATTACATTTTAAATTATGGAGAATAAAAATGTTAGTCAACACAATCACTTCAAACGAATATCGTGGATATGCCATCAACACAGGAACCAACAACAACCTTCCATGCAACACAAAGACTCTAGATCAGATCATTGACACTACTGAGTACATGACTTCCAATCATTCAAAAACATTGGCTATAAGAATAGATATTCATTCTGAACAAGACTCAGATAAAACCCTTAATCGAAGAGATGTTACACGTATCCTCGAGAACACAAAAAGAAATATCAATACAAAATTCAAAGATTCCAAGAACCAACCAGATATCAAAACTATTGTCACAACAGAACAAACGTCTCCAGAAGCCAACCCTCATTACCACGTGATGTATTTAGTTAATGGCAATGCCATTCAGAATGGTTATTCCATCTATGAAGAGGTCAATAAGCAGGTAAAGAATAAGCTTAAAACTGACACTAATGGCCTTGTCCATTTTTCTGAAAGCAATGGCACACAAGGCATCATGATCGACAGGAACTCTGAGAACTTTGAACAACAGAAAAACAATGTTGTTTATGCTGGGAGTTATCTGGCTAAAACACGATCCAAAGAACACAATCCCAAGGGGTCAAGGGTGTCCTCCTCAAGCAGGATAACTAAGAGTAATAGTAAGTAAATTACCTTGAAAATATGGGGATAGATCATTCAACTGGCAGACTGATAAGACTCCATCAGGATAAACCGTGTATGTGGTAACTCCTGATGGAGTCTACACGCGAATCTCAAACGAGAATGAGGTGCATCGCATGCCTTCGCCCATGGAGTCCTTTTTGTTGCATTCGTTGTTTAATAAGCCCCTTTTGCGCCAAGTATCACCGGTATCGTTTTGATCAAAATCCACCAGTCTAACCAAACCGACCAATTGTTAACATAGTAACTGTCCAAGTATACCCGCTCTGTATAGCTTGTATTGTTACGGCCTGATATCTGCCACAAGCCCGTAATGCCAGGACGTACAAGGCAATAATCCTCAAAAGCAGATTTGTACTTTTCAACTTCACTTTCGACTATTGGTCTTGGTCCCACAAGGCTCATTTCTCCTTTAAGGACGTTGAGTAATTGGGGCAACTCGTCAAGGCTATACTTTCGCAAAAAGTTACCAACTCGCGTGATACGGGGATCGTTTTTAAGCTTATGATCTTTTGCCCATTCTTCCCGAAGGTTGGAGTCTTCAGTCAGTAGTCGCCGCAATGCGCCCTCGGAGTCTGACACCATTGTGCGAAATTTATAAATCAGGATGGTTCGGCCGCCTTGCCCCAATCGTTTTTGGCGGTAGAAGGCGGGACCAGGACTATCAAGGCGAACGATCAATATTAGCAGAAGGCCAAGCGGTATTAGAACTACTGAGCCAAGAGCGCAACCTATCAGGTCGAGGGTGCGTTTAAAGTAAACTCGCCATTTATCGCGTAATTTCTGTTGTAGAATAAGGCCGCCTATTTTCCCCAGATCGCAGGGGGTAAGCCAAGTGCGTCGCAACGAACTATAAAAAGTAGGCACGAATAACACCTTGCGGAAATGGCGGCTAATTTCAACTGCACAGGATCCCTGTGTTTTTGCGCTTAACGACATACTGAGCAAGGGTAAGGCGTTTGGATGCTTTCTTTTTATGGATGCAATTGAGTGACGCAAGGTTTCAATGTCTGATGCTATTGGATAAATTGCAGTAGGGTGCAGGTTGAAGCCTGGGTTGTTAGAAAAATAGTCAAACATATTTTGGCCTTGTCCATCTTTATCCAGTATTATAAGAGGCGTGGCCCACCACTTGGCACGGGAAAAAATCCGGCGGCATAGCCAGCGCATTAATGGTAAGGTAATGATGGTCAAGCCCCACCCGCCAATTATGGCCAAACGGGAAAAAAGATCTCCGGTTTGGGTCAAAAACAACACTGTTAAAATAATGGCATAAACAGTACTGGTCAGAGTAAATAGTGCTTTAAGTTCCAAGTGGGGTGGCAGGTCAACTGTGCGATACAAACCGAGGGTTGCCGCGAAAAATGGGCCCAAGAGCAATAAGGCCAGAGTGCACTGGGATAAAGTAAGGTCAATTCCGCCCCAAATGAGACGAAGAGAAAACATAGCTATAGCTGTGCCTAAAAGAGCAAACAAATCAAAAATGCACAGCAGAAAAGGTCGTGGAGGGATATTCAGCCTGCACAGGATCCGGATAAGAATAGGTTTTTTCATATGGCAACTGATTGACGCGGACGGGCCGCGGTGGCTTAGCTGGGTTAATTTGTTGACAGTTTTTTTGAGTAGCCGACTAAATTTTATTACTGTAGGCCAACGCGCGTATGCGTATTCTCATCTTTACCAACAGGTTGGTTACTTGGATAAAGTAAATTTAACCATGCTGGAAAAAGTTGGGGCAGGGAGAAGTATTCTGCCCTTTTTCGAAGGCATTCGCGCTCCTCTTCTGAGGCCTCATGAAGCAGGTAATGCTCTATGCCTTCAGCCAGCTTGGTTGCATCGGGGGGAGTCAAAATTCCGTAGTGGCCAGAATCCAAAACTTCAGATGGACCGCTGGGGCAATCCACCGCCACAACAGGTACGCCAAGGGCCAAAGCTTCTACCAAAACTAATGAAAAACCTTCAAAACGGGAGGATTGAGCTAATACACGCGCACATGACATGACAGGATGTGGGTTTAAGAATCCAGGTAGTAAAACATACCCACTTGTGCCTAGCTCTTCAGCCCTTGCTTCAAGCTTTTTACGTTCGCTTCCTTCCCCCACAATGCAACAGCCAACCTCAAAGCCTCGTTGCAGTAATAGCGCGTGTGCATCAAGAAGCAGAGAGAAGTTCTTTTGCCATTCTAACCGTCCGACTCCAATGATTATTGGAAATCTACTTATAAAAGATTCGACATTTTTTGGCAGAGGAGATTTAGAAGTAGTCCGAATGGCATCAAGATCGACCGGATTGTATATGCGTACAAATTTTTCTTTGAGACAAGGGAATAATTGTTGACTTGAGCGCACAATGCCATCGCTCACGCATACTACTGTCTTGCATCTGGAAGCAGCCCAACCGAACAAAATGCGATACAAGCTTTTATAAATATTGCCGCGCTGTTCAAGGTAGCCAGCCAAATCTTTATGTAACCAGCCAATGGCTCGCCCGGGAGCAAAAAGTCCGGCTATAAAAAGGCTTTGTAACTCAAGGCTACCAACAACAGCATTGCTCATGCGTGCAATATCTTTGACACGTAACAAGTGATACAACATCTTACATGCCCCACCGCTCGATGGCATAGAAATGCTAGCACCATGCGGTAAGTGTTTGTATAGCTCCGGTAGATAGCGAAGACAAACGATGACAACACGATGTTCTTTTTTTGCCAATTGTGCTGCTAATAGTAGAGCCATTTTTTCTCCGCCACCACCAACACTGTGCATAATAATACAACATGACTTATTTACTCTTTTTTCAATCTTGTTATAATTGATTGCTGTCCCAAAGAAAAAGCTTAAAGGCAAAAGTAGAAGTGCATTGCGCGGATCGTAGGAACCCAAAAGAGTTGTAACGGCCATAGCGCACCAGGCCCAAAAGGCAGGGGCTGTAAATCCGAGGCAGGGATTGCTGGGGGCAAGGCTTCGTAAGAAAAACAATCGTCGTCCGAGCATAAAGAAAAGCAGCGTGACCCCAACTGTGAAAGGGATACCGTAGCGTGCTGTAAAGGCCAATATGGCTGACATTTCACCAACATTTGTTTTTTTCCAGTAAGCAAGCTCCGGTTCGTCCAAATTTTTTTGGTATTCTTCTCCAGCGTAGAGATAGGGGAGATACCAACTCCTTCCAGTTCCCCAAAAGGGATGCTCTGCAATCACAGCTAAGCTACCTCTGGATATTACAGCACGCGGGGTCCCACTGGCAGCATACCCTTCAGTAATACGCTTAAATAAATTGGTATCGCCTTGAGGGATGCAATTCAAAGCAATAGCAAAAATGATTGCACCAACGACAGCAAAGAGAACGTTTTTCTTCAGTTGTACTGCGCAATACATAAAAATCCAGACGAGTATTGCCACTATAGCCAAGATTTGACCAGTTGTAGATCGACAGGCTGCCATCATAAGGCATGTGCAAAGAAAAATAATCCAGGAAATTATTTTTAATGGCTTTGATCTTTTTTGGCGTCCCACAGCCAGCAAGCCAACAGATAATGGGACGAATATTACAGCAACGTGCGACGCAAATATGGAAGCTTCTTCAAAAATACCATTAATTCTTGCCAAGGATAAAACGTAGGCACCTTGTTTATAAAAATCATACAGTCCATCTTTCCATCGTGCTTCAAAAATCGAGGCTATGGATTTCAACAGTGGATGAAGCGTATTGAGGATGCCCTGTATACGAGGGTCTTCAGGCAGGGCATAAAGATCATACTGATGGCCCAATGGAGTGCGGAGATAAACAAAGGTGGCCTGGAGACAAAAAATTATAAATATGAATAAAAAAAGTGCGATAACGCCATATAAAGCTGCACGCTGGGATTGTTCGGTCTGGGTTATTACCACTCCCAGGAGTGCAAAGAGCGCTAAAAACGGTAGTTGAGCACAAAGCTTAATCAGATCAAAAAACACTGATTTTGCAATGGCTTCTTGCCCAAAATAGTACGCGCTATGCCAACTAGTAACGACCTGTGCCAGCAGGAAAATGCTCAGCCAAGGTAAAGCGGGGCGAAAGAGATTGTACGCTCCGCGTATGGACCACCAACCACAGTGATAGCCCCATGCCATGAAAGGCACGAGTAACCATATGAATAGGTGTTGCAGGTAGTAGTTGGGAAGGTTAGTGATCCAAATTTGCCATGCAGCACACGGGAAAAGAAAAAAAGTTGCGACAGAACGTATTGTCATAAGATGTTTCTCTTTATGAAATATAGCGCCATCCTGGTATATCCAACTATGGAAAATATCAGTTGCTTAACTGAATGAGTATTTCGCAGTAGGGCAGTTAAAAATAGCCGTGAGGGATAATATACCCCATGTAAAAAGCAAAGTTTGCGATACAATGTGGCTTTTTGTTTGGATAAGTTGTGGCAGTCAAGAAATCTTTTGAGGTCATCAAGCGCTAGAAAAATTTCTTTTCGCTGTTCCAGGTTTGTACTTAGACTGATATCTTTACGAATATATGTGTATAAGGGTTCAGGGACACATCCAATAATTGGGTGGAGACTAAAAAGTTTTACAGAAAAAGCCATGTCTTCCCCAATGCGACAATTTGTAAATGATAATCCGTTGTCTACCAGAAAAGAACGTTTATAGATTTTATTGAAAACTGAATATAGCAGTATTTTTTGTTCCAGAAGAGCTTCTGGGCTTTCTTCCTTAGGTGGAAGCACAATTTTATTTTTTATTCTATCTGTTACTGTAATGCCACAGATTGCTACATCAGCCTGGCGCTCACCGATGCGTTGTAGCAGTTGTTCAAACATCTGAGGGCAAAGCTGGTCATCCACATCAACAAAGGCAACATATCTCCCTTTTGAAGCGGCAATGCCTGTGTTGCGCGCGGCTCCGGGGCCAAGATTTTTCGGGAGGCGAAAAACTTGTACCAGAGAAGGGAAGCGGTGATGCCACGCAGAGCACAGCTCATATGTTTCATCACTTGAAGCATCGTCCACTAAAATGATTTCGCCTGGGGGAGTGTTTTGCTCCATAAGCCCTGTAACACAAGGGGTGATCCACCCCGCCGCATTATATACAGGAACAATGACAGAAAACAGAGGGACGGATTCGTGGACAGTCATCATTCACGAGCACTTGTTTTATTAATTGACCCACTAGAGCACTTTGAAAAGATACATGGGTAGGTTCGTATCACCTGAGTCAAAACAATTAAAAAAATACAACCCTCCGCAATGATTGGCAGAGAAATTGCCCCAACTAACCCGTATCGATCAGCAAGAAAAAGAGCGCAAGGTACGCTGGTTAAGGCTGCTGCTACTTGAGCCAGCGTTAGCGTTGCTTCTTTTCCATGCGGCACTAAAATCTGAGGGCCAAGAATCATATTCAAACTCAGTAATGGTACAACCACCGACAGAGCTTTTAACACCCAGATTGATGCAACATACGATTCGCCGAGAGCAATTCGCATGACCTCGGGCGCCAACACATAAAGTCCTACTCCAGCGCAGGTGCTAAGTAATAGACAGGCCCCGAGGGCCAGCTGTTGTATGCGGATTCGAGTATTACGATCTCCGTGCAGTGCACAAATTTCAGGAAATAGCGTTTGTGTGAGCGGATTGCTCAAGCTCACTATTGCTCGAACTATTTTGTCCGCAGCAAGGAAAAACCCCATATCCTTCGCTGGCAGGATGCCTCCCAGCGCGAGATGCGCCACACTTCCATAAAGTTGTCCGGCAATGCCACCCCCAAAAAAAATTCGAGTTTGCCACAATAGCGTGAATGCGGCTTTGATCGAAGTTTTTTGATAATACTGCCGACATATGCCAATGATCAGCCAAAGATAGGCCCCGCCTTTGCACAGGGCAAGAAGCGCCAAGTACCTTTCCCCGTCTTGAGGTACGTGAACCAAAGCAAATGTCATAATCAGCAATACAGCACTGCTGCCAACGTCCCATAGTGCTAGTTTGCGAATGCTGCCATCACCCAATCCTTGGAGAAACCAAAGAGGATTTGCTCCACGCGCGACTCCCGCGCCAATGGCCCAGAAGAATGCACCAGGGGATTCCTTCGCGTGAGGAATTATTGGAAAAAGAATGCAAGAAAGGCTTATGGCCATTATAGCAAGCAGGAGCTTTGCAAGAAGTCCGTTACTCCATATCTTTGTGAGCCGGTCTGTTTCATTTCTGTGAGATGCTATTTCTCGTACACCTCCCAGTAAAAACCCCCAATCAAGTATAAAGCCAACTATGATTGGAATAACATTCCAATACATAATCATGCCAAATGCATCTGCTTTCAAAACCCGAGCCAGATAGGGAAGTGCAAGTAGCGGCAAAAAAATCTGTGCCGCCTGTATACAGCCAAAAGAAAGAATTGCGCTTACAATCCTGTTCCGCCATTTCCACCGAAATAACATTGTTTTCATCGGGTTATAGTGGTTGCGAGGTCTTGATAAATCGCATCATAGTTTTGTCTTACAGTTTCAATACTATGATTTTGTTCGACATAGCGGCGACCAGCTGCGCCCATCTGGTGCCGCAGTTCGGGGTCGTTAATCAAAGTGCGTATGTAGTGCTCCATTTCTGGGGCATTCTTAGCCACAAACCCATTGACGCCATGCTGAACTACGGCTCTGTTGGGAGCAATGTCGGATACCACGACAGGCTTGTGTAACGACATTGCCTCAAGCAACGCATAAGAAAGGCCATCCCACTGTGTAGGATGTATGAAAATATCCATATTTGCCACATGGTTCAGGGCGATTTTATTGTCAATCCAGCCCGTGCGTTTAACAAAAGCGGGAAGCTCGTGTGAATCTGCTTTGGCGCCAACCCAAACCCAGTTAGCCTTATCTTGTAAACTTGATGCAACATGAACAAACCAATCGAGTCCGTGCTGGTTCGTCAATCTGCCACAAGTTCCTACTTGGATATTGTTTGTTTCAGATTTTGGGGCATGTGCCTCACTAATGGCATCAATCATTGCAAGGTCAATAGCATTGCGGGCTAAAAAAACCTTCTTCTCATTGCCAGACAGGCGCAGTGCCAACAGATATTCTTCCTCGCCACAAGCCGCAATGGCAGTGCCCATTTTTGTTAATCCCCATTCGATAGATCTAATGCCAGTTCGTGCAATTGCCCCAATATCTGAGCGTAAAAAGGCGTAGGCATGTGGTGTGTACAGGGATGGAACACCTGAGAGTCTTGAAGCGATCCTTCCATAAATTCCTGCAATAGATGAATGACAGTGTACTACATGGGGATTATTTTCGGAGATTATTTTTTTTAGTGATATAAGAGTAAATAAGATATGTGCTGGATTTGCTGATAAGTTCATATTTAGAGGGATAAAATTAACATGCTCATGAAAATTATCTCGAAAATTTTTTACTGTCTCGTTGCGGCTACTGTATACTATAGTGTGCTGATAATTCTTTGTTAAACTTTTTGTTAAGAATGAAAGAGCAGTAAGGCAGCCGCCGCCAAAAGACTCAGCTATGTGTAGTATTTACATTGCTCGACGCTCACGCTGTGTACCTCTTGTCAGGGCTCGGCTGAAAATAGCAGGCGCTTGGATTTGCCCCTGCTAAACTAAGCATTCAAATTTTTAATGAAAGAATAAAGGTTTAATGTAGTGAGTTTATAAAAGTGTCTTTAAGTTGATATGATATCATGGATGGTCTTGTAGCTTCAAGGCTTATAATAAACCAAAGTAGAATAGTATGAATCAGCTGTTACTTTTTCGGAAGTAGCTTTGGTAGTCATGATGCTGAGTATGCGTAACATGCGAGTTACTTATACTTCATGAAGAAGGGCCTTTGCTCCTAAGCGAAACCCAATATGGACAACAAGGCTTGTTCCATTTGTATCTGCCACACAGCTATTGGCCCAAAAAAATCAGATATATATTACTACGGAAAGACCACAGAGGCCTTGTTAGCTCTCGTGCGTTTACGCACTGGGGCACCTTTTGATAAGTTGAGAATTTTGCCACTCAAACAGATTAAAAGTAGACTGCATATGAACCTCACCCACAGCGTTGACCGATGGCGGGGTTCTTCGTAATCTATAAAAAAAGGAGGCAGCATGTCGCTTACCTTGGAAGAGCTTGTCCAGACCGCTATTGAAAATCAGCGTATTATTCTTGAGCTTGAGCTGAAAAAAGGCATCCCGTTGAACTATCTGGATGAAAATGGACAGTACACCCTGCGCTATCCTGACGGTCATACAGAAACACCCTCGCTTCCTGAAACACATCAGGTGGGATAATGCCCAAGCTTTTATGCATCTGCGGGCCAAATGGGGCAGGCAAAAGTACATTTTCACGTGCAATCGCCATGCAGGAAAACCTGCTGGTTATTGACCCAGACAAGCTTGCTGCAGAAGGCCTGTCTCCTATAGCTGCGGGAAAAGCCGCTGCCCGTATGGCCCGTCTTTTTCTAAAGGAAGGCGTTTCATTCGCACGGGAATCTACCCTCACAGCACGATTTGATTTCTCACTGATGGAAGAAGCTAAACAGCGTGGCTATGAAGTCGAGCTTGTGTATATACGCCTTGCGTCAACTGAACTTGCGCTGGAACGCGTTGCGTCCCGTGCCTCTCGTGGAGGCCATGCCGTCCCGTCGCAAGATGTGGTGCGCCGCTTTACGCGCAGCCTTGAAAACTTGCCCAAAGCTATGGCACTTGCAGATAAAACAACTATTTTGGACAACTCCTCCTGTAATTACAAAAGAATAAACTAATTAATAGAAAGCCATATTTCGAAGAGCCCGGTTCCCTTAAAAGGAGCCGGGCTCTTTCTGCATTTAAGGAGCAGCTTATGAGCACAAATCAGGTCAACGATCTTGCCAGCCTTCAACCCACTGACCTTGATGCCGGGCAGGTTTTCAGCGGCAAGCCCTCCGGCACCGCGATACGGGGCTACGCCACTTCATCGGCGTATACTCCAGCGATTGATCCTGGATATGTCTTTCACGAATCCAGCCGCGATATGGTGGTCTGGTTTCTTGGCTTGCGGGAACCTCTCTATGTCTTTGGTCCCTGTGGATGTGGAAAAACGAGCTGCATCAAACAACTGGCTGCACGTCTTAACTATCCCGTCTTTGAAGTGACGGGGCATGGGAGGTTGGAGTTTGCAGATCTGATTGGGCACCTCACGGTACGCAACGGCAACATGGCTTTCGAGTATGGCCCACTTGCGCTTGCCATGCGGTATGGGGGGATTTTTCTCGCAAATGAAATAGATATTACCCCGCCCGAAGTAGCCGCAGGTCTGCACGGGATCCTGGACGGTTCTCCATTATGTATCGCTGAAAATGGCGGAGAACTGATTGCCCCACACCCCATGTTCCGCTTTGCCGCCACAGCCAATACCAATGGAGGTGGAGATGAGAGCGGTCTGTATCAAGGTACTCAACGTCAAAATCTGGCATTCTCTGACCGTTTTATGCTCTGTGAAATGGGCTATCCAGATGCAAACACAGAGATAATGCTGCTCAATCAGCGATTTCCATCTCTGCCTGACAAGTTGTGTAGCACCATGGTGGAGTATGCCAACGAGGTTCGCAAGCTGTTCATGGGCGAGGCCTCAACAGGCAACCTCACCAACACCATTGAGATCACCTTCTCAACACGCAGCCTGCTGCGCTGGGGTGATCTGACCGTGCGCTTCCAACCTCTGGCCCATCAAGGCATTCAGCCAGTGACCTATGCCCTGGACAGGGCACTTGCCTATCGCGCCAGTCGCGAAACCCGCGCCATGCTGCACGAACTGGCTCAACGCATGTTTTCGCAGCATACAGAGGCGGACATCAAGGCAATGGGCTCCGAATCAGGAGAAGAATTCCTGCAAGGGGACACAGCCCTTCGCTTTATGAAGAGCCGCTTACGTTATGTTCCCACGGTCCCACAGCCTCGAGTCTATCTACAGGTGGACTATGGCCTGCCCGATCAAACGCAGTCCGGCAAATTCTGGACTGGCGAGGCCCGTCCAGAAGGACTCATGCTTCAGTGGGGCAAGCAGGGTACAGCTGGACAACAAAAGCTCATCCCTGCTGAGCAGTGCGAAAGCGGAAATGTCGTTCTGGAACTTGAGTGTCGAGCCGCCAAAAAACTTAAAGACGGCTACGCCTTTGTTCCCGGCAAGAGCTTACTATAGGAGAAAATCATGACACGTGTTCTTTCAGACATTCGCATCCTGGACAACCTGTTGGCCCTTAACCTCAATGTCAGCCTGTGGTCAGCCCGGCGCAAGATGAGCCAGGAAGACCTTGGTGGTGCAGAGTTGCCTCCTGAAGATTTGGCTTCTCTGGGCTCCAAGCGCATAGCTGATCCAGAAAGCCTTCGTGTATTTGGTACACTCAAAGCCCGCGCCGTAAACTATCTGGACAGGCATGGCGTACGTTTCATGTCCGGCTGGGCCATCCCTGAAGAAAAGGCTGGAGAAATCGTACAGGAACTCATCAGCATCCGCGACGACTTCCAGAAAGAAAAAGAGGCTTTTCTGGCCGACTATGATCAAAACATCCAATCATGGATTGTAAAGCATCACCAGTGGGGCGAAATTATCCGTAACTCCACAGTGGGGCCGGATTATGTACGGAATCGCATGGATTTCCGCTGGCAGTTGTATAAGGTGGCTCCGCTTGAGCAGCACATGAGCAACACCGCTGTACTGGAAGCCGGCTTGGCCGAGGAGGTGCAAGGCCTGGGCAGTACGCTCTTTGGAGAGGTGGCCAAGTCTGCCGAAGATATCTGGCGCAGGGTGTATCATGGCAAGACGGAAGTGACCCACAAAGCGCTTTCGCCTCTGCGGACCCTGCATGCCAAACTCACGGGTTTGTCCTTCGTAGAACCGCATGTTGCCCCGGTGGCTGACATCGTGCAGGCGGCACTGTTTCGTATCCCCAAGAAGGGCAATATCACTGGCCCTGATTTGCTATTGTTACAAGGGCTGGTTTGTCTACTTAAGGACAGCGATGCCCTGATTGCTCACGCCCAGAGGGTCGTCGAGGGGAATGCCCCGGATTTTGTACTGGATGCGCTCTTGGCTGGTCCAGGCAGCATGCCTAGTCTTGATGGCTTTATCGCACCGCTGGATGGTGCCGGTGGTGGGGATGATACGCCGATATTGCCAGACATCTCCGAGGGAGACAGTGCGTTACCGCATCCCTCCATCCCCAGCTTGGGGCTGTGGTAGTATCAAGAAATTTCTTGACGCAAGGCATAGCCCTAACTAGCCTGTCAAAAAGGAGTTGCCTATGACACAGGTATCAATCAAACGGGTCAAGTTTGCCAGTCAGATGGAACCTGATCTTTATGAATGCCTAAAAGCCGTTGCCCAGCAGGACGGTCGTCAGGTTCAGGCAGTTCTGGAAGATGCTGTTCGCGCTTACATTGAAAACCGTAAGGGGCCTACAGCGCGTAGGCATGTTCTTGATGCTCTTGAAGTCAGCATGATTGAACATGATGCCCTTTACAAAGAACTGGCAAAATGAGTCGAGACTACCTGGCAGTCGCCGATATTCTGGGCATGCATGCAGTTCTTGTTGAAAAGTATGGTGGCATGGCGGGCATCCGGGATATGGGTGGCTTGGAGTCTGCCGTATATCGCCCACAGAGCGGGTACTATTCTGATATTGTAGAAGAAGCTTGCGCCTTGATGGAAAGTCTGCTGATTAACCATCCTTTTATGGACGGGAATAAGAGAACGGCATTCGCAGCCTGTTCAGTCTTTCTGTATATAAACGAGCATCGCATAGATGCGGATTCAGAGCGATTGTATATGCTCGTCATCCAGTGGCTTCAGCTACCGCCTGCTGAACGGTTTACAACGATGGTAAGCGATTTGCGAAGTCTTGTGAAAAAGCAAAACAAACAAAAACAATAGCCCGGCAGAAATGCCGGGCTTTCTTGTTATGGGGTACCACATGATACGCACAAAAGACGTACTTAACTGCCTGCCCCTTGTGGCGTCCATTCTGGGCGACCGCTATGGGGTACAGGTACGCATTGGCGGCAAGGATGCCTGCACCGATGGCAAAATAATCTATTTACCTGCCTTGCCTATGGATTGTGAACCGGAAGTATTGGCGCTAGCCAAGGGATTCTGCGACCACGAGGCGGCTCATATAAGGCACACGGATTTCAGCGTACTGAAGGTCGCAAACCTCGATCCCATAACCTTCAATCTCTTCAACTGCCTCGAAGATTGGAGAGTCGAAAAAAAGCTGTCTGCCATTTTTCCTGGTTGTCGGCAAAACCTGAACTGGTTGATACGACGATTCTTTGTGGAAAAGGCAGAGCCAAGGGCCGGGGATGATTCCCCGGCCCTTGCTGTTATGGAGTATGTGCTGCTGACCGTGCGGTCATGGGACGTGGATGAAGTCAACATTCCCCGCAGATTGTCAGCGGAAATTATTGTCCAGAACTTTAGAGGGTTGAAAGAAGCGTTGGATGGCGTTCTGGTAAAAGTACGTATCCACTGCCCTGATACCGCAACCACCATAGGCTATGCGCGCCAGTTGGCAAACTGTATCCGGAAATGGAAACCAGAACTGCAGGCAACTCGAAAGGGGGGTACGTCTGCAACATCAGATAATAGCAGCGAGAAGCAGCGACGTAGCCAGGTCGATTGCGCAACTCAACCAGGGCAGACAGATTTATCGGATTGCGTTTCTCAATCACTGCAGAAAGAGAGCAGAAATAAAAGAGCCTTGCTCGCGGAGTTGTTCAAGGCAGATGCCCATGCGTTGCCTCAAAACCTGGGGGAAGCACTGGCCACACAGCTCACGCTTCAGCAAGAAAACTCAAGCACAAGTCATCTGTCGGTAGCGATTGAGGGTTTCAGGCAGGTGCTGCCACTATCGGAAGAACATAGAAATAATGCTCTCCGGGCCAGCAGCGCCCTGCGTACACGCCTTCAAGGTCTGCTGCAGGCACAGACCCGACAAATCTGCCATATCGGCAGAAAGGGAACCTTGCATCCAAGATCACTTTATAAGCTACACGTGGGCAACTCCCGTGTATTTCAATCCCTGTCCGAACAAACGGGTCTTAATACCGCCGTGCACATTCTGCTGGATGTCAGCGGCAGTATGGCAGGCGCTCCCATCACACTCGCAAAGCAGGCTTGCTATGCCATAGCCAAGGCCTTGGCAGGCATCAAGGGAGTTAACCCGGCAGTGACGGCATTTCCGGCGACAACAGCGCCAAACTCCGTTGTTTCTTTGGTTCGACACGGGCAAGCAGTTTCGGAGAATTTTGAAATCGGAGCTTCAGGAGGAACCCCTTTGGCTGCTGCCCTCTGGTGGATCATGCAGACCATGTTGCCCTTAAAGGAAAATCGAAAAATTATCCTGATTATTGCAGACGGAACGTCAGATAATCCTCAGGCAAGTAAGGACGCTTTAGCAATGGCGCTAAAGCTGGGATTTGAAGTTTATGGCCTTGGGATTCGGGACGAGAGTATTGCCAGCTTACTCCCCCGTACCAGCCAGACCATCAAAGAGCTTCCGGATCTGGCTCCTGTAATGTTCGGTCTGTTGCAACGAGTTTTACTGGAAGGAGGTAGGAATGGCTAAGGTGAGTTGCGAGCTTGATGCCACAGCATGGCTTGTGATCATTATTGCCGTGCTCAAAGTCGTGAAAGTAATAATGGATGAGGTGAAGGACTAGACTCTAAGGGGGGCAGTGTTAGAACTGTCCTCCTGATTTGCTGCCCAAAAAGGGGACATGAACATTTTAACCTGTACCGGTACAGAAAGTATTTTTTGATGTTATAATTTTTCCAGATGCTATTGAGCGATCTGCGACATCGTACAACCTTGAGGCAGTTCTGGAACAGATATCGATGTTTACGCAATCGGCCCTACACGCCTCTTCATTACATTCATTTTTCACTTTCAATCCGTACTTACCCCATACCTCCAACAGCAGATCCTTTATCGACGAGCTACAACCCATTTTTTCGTCATAAATAAGGATACCAAGCAACTTTCCGATAAATTCATCTTTCTTGAATCTAAATAGAGCGCTTTCAAAATACATATTCACAAAGCTCTTACACTGACCATAGTTGCTTATTATTTCTTCCATTTCACTAAACTTTGAGGCTATTATAATACTGCTAACACAATCAAATGCTGTTTGAAGGTCAAAATTTTTATGGTTAATATCGATATATACCTTTAGACTCCTGCTTTTAAAATAATCTTCAGATTCGCAGATAGCATCTTCGGGGGTTAAACTTTCATCAGATTGCGGTAATAATCCATACTCACATTCACCATTATATATAGCTTCGTCAAAATCTACAAAATTACAGTTCAGTCCAAAGCTTTCAAAATCCTTAAAAAACACATGCTTTAATAAATATGCGCTATCACCATCCTTGATTCTGTCAATTTCATAGTTCTTAAAACTATCAAGATGAGAAACATAAATTCCAAATTTTAGAGATAACCTTATCAGATCATCTATGATCGTATAAAAAACATCATGGTCTTTTTTTTCACTTTTTAGCATTTCCAAAAGTCTTTGTATCTGCCCATCATCAATAGCATTTAGCCGTGCTTGATACCTCTGATGAATTGCCCCTGCAAATACGTTACAGTTGTATTTATCAGAATGAAAAAAGGCGAGATACTCTACAAGCCTGTCTAGAAGATATGATTGATCGACCCCCTTAAAATCTATCCCACTGGATTCGATCATCCTTTCTAATAAGTGCTTCAATTTCCCAATATCTTCAAGCAACTTCGGCCTACAACACATAATCTTTCTAAACATGTATTCAGAATAAAAAAATGCCGTATAATAAGCCGTACTTATTTTATCCGAACTAATAGAGGTAACCACGCTCCTCTCCTAATCTTTTACTTTTTGCACTTTGCTCTGAACGTTCATGATCTCAGAAATGACATCTTTTGCGACTTCAGACGCTTTAATCAATGCATCATCTCTCAAATGAGCATATCTCTGGGTCATTGCGGGACTCTTGTGTGTCATAAGTTTCTGGAGTTCATACATGCTTACCTTTCCTGAACTTGCCAGCATACTGGCATATACATGGCGAAGCCCATGAAAAGGACGAAAATCTGCAGGTAAATTTGCTTCTTTTTTTAGTGCATCTGCTTGCTTACGAATGTCAACAAGCTTACCTCCTCCTTTGCCTGGAAAGACATACTCGCTAGATCCTCTTGAAATTGAAGTTAAAACTTCACGTGCCATTTCATTGAGAGGGATGCGCTCAGACTGACCAGATTTCGCTCCAAGCCCGTCATCTTTTCCTACAAGATTAATAAAACTTCTTGCCCAATCAATGTGCTCCCATTTAAGATTAAACATCTCCCCCCTGCGCATACCTGTATAAAGAGCTAGCAGCATCATACTTCCCGCTTTTCTATACTTAGTAGTCTCAATTGCATGGAGAAGTGATGCCAACTGAATTGGGGACAAATCTTCAGTACGCTCGTTATTTAACCGTGGCATCTCAAAGTGAACTTTTACCAGATCTGGCGCGACTAATCCTTTCTTCACCCCAAATGAAATAATTCGGCGCAGCAGTTCGATAACATTTCTGACTGTTCCTGGCTTGCGGCCACGCTGCGTTAATCCCAACCGAATATTGTCCACCACAGTAGAAGATATTTCCTGTGGCTGCAAAGCTGCCACAGAGGACAAGTGAAGTTGAAATCGATTTTGGTCTGTAACTATGCCCTTAAGGCCAGGATTACGACACTTATATTCTTTCCATAAAGACTCGATTGTCCACACCTCCCGAGATGCTTCGGCTTTGGCAACGTCTCGGACTTCTTTTCTAGATAGACGTTTACCCTCTAGAAGTTCTGCTCTGATACCCGCTGCACGTGCAGGGGTCATATCGTCTGCATACTGGCGACCTACCTTTGTTTCAATTAGTTTTCCATCGCGCCGATATACAGCGTAGTAAACCTTTTCAACGCCGGGCCCGCCAACACGCTTTACTTCTCGATAAAAAATCCCAGGATATTTTGTACCATTTCGTTTTGATGCAGCCATCAGTAGCTTCTCCTACGGCTCATCGAGAGAGGGTGAGCACTAGGTAAAACCCAAGTAAATCATTTTTCCAACTCAGCTTCCAACACCCCTTAACATTTTCCAACCATATTTCCAACACAGACAATACTAACGCATATTAAAAGGTATCAAGAAATAGAATCAATATTTTTTCATAACAACGTGTTACATGTAAAAACGATATATGTATTCATATGGATTCATGCTACACCTTCGTACTCATAACCCGAAGGTCGTAGGTTCAAATCCTGCCCCCGCAACCAGATTTTTCAAGCCCTTACGGAGACGAGCCGTAAGGGCTTTTTTCGTGAGTTGATTTCATTCCCACCATTGCAAAAAATTTTGCGAGGCTCCCATGATATTAAGACAGGGCGTTACCTGCTCAACATGCAATGAAATATACATACTACGCATCAGTGTTGGGCATTCGTCATACCAGGAGCATTCCTTTGCATGTTCAAACTGCGGAGAAACTATTACAATTGGCCTTGATCTCGACCAAAAAAATGCCGGTTGGCAGTTTAAAATTATTGAAAACTGCATTCTATCAGATGAAACGCTTGGAACAATAATAAATCTCCACCCAGAGATTGTCTTTTCAGAAGAGTTACTTCATGTAGATCTTATTTCTCCATCTATTCTTTATATGTCAAAAATGCAGGAAAAGTTGAATCAATTGCCCAGTGATGTTTCAAAAGAAGACTATTCAGATGCTAAAAAAAATTGGGAAAAAATATTCCTTACACATCAGGAGTGGGGAATTATTGGCAAGATATGGTCATTATTTGCAAAAAACAAGGATGCACAAGTAAAAAAATTCATTATTGATAATAAGGATTCAATTCACGATTACAGGCCAAATTTAACAGCGTGTGAGATTATTTACTCATTTATAATGAGAGCATTGGCCCCAATAAGGGCTAACCGCGCTGAAGAGATCATAGAAAAAATTTTTGATGAATATGAAAATAGTGATAAAGAGTTGTTTAACTCTTTCTGTAAATACCATGCACGCGAAATATTTCATAAAAATATGCTCCGAGCGCATGGCATAGCTCGAGATTTATTTATCAACTATAATGAGTTTAATAGCGTGCTCTGGAGTTTAAAAAAAGGTGAATCATTGCCATCTAATTTTGCCATTGCATCTATCAATTTTGAGAAAACAAAAAAAATTTATGGAGACGCCTATGAGTGTCTTGGCTCAAACGTTTTAACACTCGCATGTATTAGCAATATCATGAAGAAAAGAAAATTCGATACATTCGAAAACCTTACTCTCGCAAAGTACATAGAGATCGATAAAAGTGGAAAGGGTAAATGTTTTAGCGATATTCCTGAGTTTAGTGATTTAATGAAATACCATATACCTAAAATAAGAAATGGATCGCATCATGGGACTTTTGTGTTTAACCATGAACATAATCAAATTTCATACAGTCCTAAAGCTAATAAGAGTGAAACCATTTCATATTCTGAATACATAACATGCTGCGTTGAACTCTTTATATCATGCATGACTGTTTCGGCAATTGACATTTTTATATATGATCAACTCCGGTTTTCAGCAATGAAGGACACTGCGGGAATTGTGTAACATGGATATAATTCAGGGCTCCACTTGATCGCCAAGTGGAGCCCTGAATTATCGTATAGGTAGATGCTGGCTTCGTCGCAAAAATCTTGAGATTCGCCATCTCCGCATTTTGGCAATTGGGCGTATTCCCCAACTCGCGGGATTCTTCCGGCACTCCTTCAGCGAGGTCTCAAAGGCCGCTTCCGCTTCATTGCCGTCTCCTGCTCCATCTACCAATCCCCGGTCTTGGTCTTTTCCTTTTCGTTCACACCCGATGCGTGCCAAGGGCAGTAAGGCAAGCGTCATGGGTAACCGCATGTTGTTTCCGCGCATGATGATTCCTTTTATGGCTAGCCTGCCTTTCCCGCCTCCCAAAGCTTCACTATCCCCCGGCTGTGTGATTTGCTTTCTCACAGGTGCCTAAAACACCTTTATTCCTTGGCAACCCGCCGTCCCGTAGTATGGCTTTTTTGCACCTTTCTTGTGGTGTGACCTTTGGTATAGCCGACAATATACAGTATTATAGACTTTACAATATAATGTGATTAAATGAGATTAAGCCCATTGAGTAGGCAGGAAAAACAAAATCAAGATGCTGAGGGGCTCATCAGCTCGTAGATTCAAATCTGCCACATAACCTGGTTATTAAAGCCCTTACGAGACGAACCGTAAGGCTTTTTTATTTATGCTGCCTTGCTCCTTGCCCCTTCAAAGCCACCCCCTATGCTCACCCGAATATTTGCACGACATTCAAAAAGCATTGCCTCATGCCAAACCCTTTCCATACCAGTTTTGATTCTTACTAACAGTTTGAGCAATCAACATTTAGTGCTTTGCGGGTTGACCAGAGTATTTTTTTACTTTATTGAAATTGAAATTGAATTTTATTTCTCTTAATATCTGCAATTCGCCTATATTTGAAGCTGAGAAGGTTAACAGATTTTTCCGAGCACTCAGCCGATACAGGGAAGCCACGCCGATCGCCTCGGTAACTGACTACCCCTAAAGGCCGAAGGAGTTTGTGCCCAGCAACCCCAGATCCAAAACACTGTGCTCTGCTTCATGATGCAGAGCTTCAGCAAAACCCGCTCAGCGCAGGCAGCCACGTTCAATTAAGCTATTCTAACGTCCGACAGCCGCTGCAAACAACCACGTCTACCAGTATTAATGATTGGAGGCTAAATGAGGGTGGAGCATTTTAATAATTGGCAAGTTCCCGTGCAGCAGTATGTGCAAAAAGGCTACTGGCACACGAAAACCCTGGGCCAAGAGTTGAAGGACTGGGCCAAAAGATATGGAGAGGCCGTTGCCATTGTTGATAGCAACAATCGCCTGACATATCGTGATCTTGATACTGCCGCAGATGCACTGGCTTCGGGCTTTTCCCTTCTGGGAATTTGCCGTGGCGACAGGGTTTTGCTCCAACTCGCCAACAAGGCAGAATTTGTTGTCTGCATTTTCGCTCTGTTCCGTCTTGGGGCCATACCCGTTTTGACCATGCCTGCAAGCCGTGAGGCAGACATCGACGCCTTGTGCGCTCATGCTAAACCGGTCGCCTATATAACAACCAGCACGCACCTTGGCTTTGATTATGGGCCTATGCAGCAACGCATCGGGCGCAAGTATCCTTTTATCAAACACCTCATTTCTGACGATGGCCGCACACCCGGCACGCTCGCGCTTTCAGATATACGCGGCACACAGCCTACAGATCTCGACGAACCAGAGTATCAGGATACCGCACTGCTGCTTATCTCTGGGGGAACAACAGGCACACCCAAGCTTATACCCCGACGACATACGGATTACGCCTACGTTGCGCGCGCCACTGCCGAACGTTGCGGCATGAACCACAACAGCGTCTATATGGCGGTTTTACCCGCAGCGCACAACTTTACGCTCTGTTGCCCAGGAATACTGGGCGCGCTGAGTTCGGGCGGGCGCGTGGTCATGTGCCAATCAACAAGCTGCGACGAAGCTTTTGAACTTATTGAAAGCGAAAAAGTAACTCACACTGCCCTTGTGCCCTCTCTGCTGAACCTGTGGCTTGAGGCGCGTGAGTGGGAACGGGCTGACCTTTCAAGTCTTCAGCTCTTGCAGATTGGCGGCGCTCCGCTGGATCCCTCTGTGGCAGCCAGGGTGACGCCTGTTCTGGGGTGCCGTCTGCAACAGGTATTCGGCACGGCCGAAGGCCTGATTTGCGTAACTTCGCCAGATGATCCGCCAGACGTCATCCTGAATACCCAGGGCCGCCCTGTTTGCGCTGATGACGAACTCCGTTTTGTCGATGCCAATGACAATGACGTGCCCCCCGGTGAAGAAGGCGAGCTTCTGGTGCGCGGCCCGTACACCATAGGCGGATATTACGAAGCCCCTGAAGCAAACTCCCGCGCCATAACCAGAGACGGATACTACCGCACTGGCGACATCGCCAGAATAACGCCACAGGGGAATTTACAGATCCGCGGCAGAATCAAGGATCAGATCAACAGAAATGGAGAAAAAATCGCTGCCGTGGAGGTAGAGAATCATCTGCGCGCACACCCCCTGGTTCAGGATGCCGCCGTTGTGGGCACCCCTGACGCGGACCTCGGCGAGCGCCTTTGTGCATGGATCATTCCCGCAAACGGGCAGCACCTCACCCTGGTGCAGCTATACGGCTTTTTAGAGGCCAATGGCGTTCCCCGCCATAAATTCCCGGATCAGCTTGAACACATAGAGGCGTGGCCCGTCACCAGCATTGGCAAAATCAACAAACGCAAACTTTCGGAGATGTCAGCGCCGTTCCATTCCTGACAGGCCCCGCATTGACGAGCCTGCCGTATTGAACGGCTCCTTTTGGATTTTCGTGCAACCATTTATGTAAACTTACTCAGCATGAGGGCAACAATGGAGTGCAGCCAGAAATCTAACGCGACAACGCCCATATATGCCGATGTGCGTCGGACGGTACAGAACATGCTCATGGGCGCAGCGGAATTTACAGACAATGACAACCTCATTGGTCTGGGACTCGACTCCATGAAAATCATGCGGCTTGTCAACAACTGGCGCAAGGCCGGGTCGAGCGTCACCTTTGCAGAACTTATGGCCTCCCCCTGCCTCAAAGACTGGATGCCCCTTCTCGAGAAAAAATCTTCCGGGCGCTCAAACCAGCGGATATCCGCTGCCGCCCAGGAACAAGCCCTGTCGGCAGATCCCTTTCCCCTGACTGACGTGCAATATGCCTACTGGGTTGGACGCAGGGACAATCAGCTGCTGGGCGGTGTTGGCTGCCACGCCTATCTGGAACTTGACGGCAGCAACATTGACCCGCGCCGTCTGGAGCAGGCATGGCATAGTGTGATAGACCGCCATCCCATGCTTCGTGCTCACTTTCTGGAAGACGGCACACAAAAAATTCCTTCTGCTTACACGCCGCCCAAACTGGAAGTTCTGAATATCAGACACCTCTCTTCTCAAGAAGCTGATGACCAGATGCTGGCTATTAGAAGTGCGCTCTCGCATCGCCGGCTCCAGGTAGAAGCAGGCGAGGTTATGGGCATCACCCTGAGCCTGCTGCCCCAAAATGCTACACGCATTCATCTGGATGTGGACCTCTTGGTAGCAGACCTGCAAAGCCTGTATAATATTTTGCGCGACCTTTCTTTTGCATATAGCGGCAAGCCCCTGCCAGCCGCACAAAACTGGAGTTTTGCCGCATATCTTGAGCACGAGAAAACACACCGTGCCAATGAGCGAACCATTGCGGAAAAATACTGGAAGCAGCGGGTAGACAGCCTGCCTCACGCCCCCCGGCTGCCAATGAAAAAAAATCCGCGGGATATCGAGCGCCCCCTCTTTGTACGCAGAAGCCACCGCCTCGACCGGAAGCACTGGCAACGTGTGGAGCAAAACGCCCTGCGCCGGGGCATTACACCAGCTATGGCTCTGCTGACCATCTATGTTGACACTCTGGAGCGATGGAGCAGCGAGTCACGCTTCTTTGTGAACATGCCCCTGTTCAATCGGCAACCCTACGGTGCAGGCATTGATGCTATGGTGGCCGACTTCACCAATATTCTTCTTCTGACAGTCGAACATACAGATCTGCCCTTTTGGGAAAGAGCAAAAGCCATTCAGACGCGCTTTCATGAAGATGCTGCACACGCAGCCTATTCCGGAGTGCGAGTACTGCGTGATCTGGCCAGAAACGGCGCTGCCGAAAGCGATACGCCCCAGGTGGTTTTTGCCTGCACTCTGGGAATGCGGCTGGTGGACAAGCAGTGCAGCGAAACCCTGGGCAAGCTGGGATATATGATATCTCAAACACCGCAGGTAAGCCTTGATTTTCAAGTTCATGATATTGAAAATGAAATTCTTTTTGCAATGGACGCCATTGAGGAGCTTTTCCCCGAGGGCATGCTTGATGCCTTGTTTTCCGCGTACATGCAAAGGCTGATGGCCATACTTGAAGATGATGAAGACAGTCTGAACAAAGACATCCCCATCCCATTGCATACACCGCATGCCCCTGCTGAAGCGCAGCCCGTAGAGGACATTTCAAACCATCTGCACGCCAGTTTTTTTGCTCAGGCAAAAAGGCACGGCGAGCGAGCGGCGCTTCTGGACGGAACGTCCGGAGCCACAGTGAGTTATGAAGCGCTCGCCCAGCAGGCTTTGCGCATTGCAGCCCTGCTGCAAAAAAACGGCGTCAGCCCCGGTGATTCAGTAGCGGTAACCTTGCCGCGCGGCGTGGATCAGGTGGCGGCAGTGCTTGGCGTGCTCGCAAGCGGGGCATGCTATGTGCCCATAAGTCCGCGCCAGCCCGTATCACGCATGGAATATATGCACCGCAAGGCCGATGTGCGCTTTGTTCTGACCACGGCGGGGCTGGCGGCCGGGCAGAAATGGCCCGGCACTGCCACCCTTCTGGATGTGGCCGAAAGCGCAACCGTGAAGCCACTTCCGCATCCAGAATACGCAGGAAGCGGCACGCTTGCCTATATAATCTTTACCTCTGGCTCCACTGGCATGCCCAAGGGCGTCGCCATAGAGCACGCGGCAGCCTGGAATACCGTGCAAGCGGTAAACAGTCAGGCGAATGTGACGGAACATGACCGGGTGCTTGCCGTATCCGCGCTGGAATTCGACCTGTCAGTTTATGACATTTTTGGCGTGCTCGGAGCCGGGGGCCAGGTTGTACTGGTGCCGGATGAAGCATGGCGCGACGCTGCCGTATGGCATGCCATAATACTGCGTCACCGTGTAACCATTTGGAATTCTGTTCCCATCCTGCTGGACATGCTGCTGACAGCAGCTGAGGACGCCCCGCAGTCGGGCCAGCTTCCCCTGCGCGTGAGCATGCTCTCTGGCGACAGAATCCCGCTGGATCTGCCGGAAAAGCTCTGGAATCGCGCGCCCCAATGCCTATTTGTGGCAATGGGCGGAGCAACAGAAGCCGCCATCTGGTCAAATATCTTTCATGTTACGTCTGTGCCGCCAGCACACTGGACTTCCATTCCTTACGGCAACCCTTTGCCCAGCCAGCGCTACCGGGTTGTGGACCAGCGGGGCCGCGACTGCCCCCCCTGGCGGCCCGGCGAACTGTGGATTGGCGGCGCTGGCGTAGCCCGAGGCTACGTTGGTGATGCAGACCTTACGGCACAGCGCTTTATCAATCTTGACGGGCAACGGTGGTACCGCACAGGCGATCTTGGCCGTTACTGGCCTGACGGCACCATAGAATTTCTCGGCCGCATGGATTTTCAACTGAAAATCAGGGGCCACCGCATTGAACCGGGTGAAATAGAAGCCGCGCTGCTGCGTCACCCGAACATCCTGCAAGCAGCGGTAACCGCCGTAAATAATGAGCACGGAACACGCCGCCTTGTAGCTTATGTGGCCCAGAGTGAAAACACGGCTTCGGGCGATCTGGCAGAATTTCTGCTGCAAAATCTGCCGGAGTATATGGTTCCTGAAATCTATGTTGCCCTGGACAAGCTGCCCCTCAACGCCAATGGCAAGGTTGACCGCAAGGCTCTGCCAGCGGTTGATCCGTCAGCGCAGGCAGACCGTGCTTCCGGTGATGAGCCCCAGTCCTTGCTGCAACAGAAACTGGCGGCTATCTGGCAGCAGGAGCTGGGGCAGAACAGGGTCGGCATACACGACAATTTTTTCCAGAGTGGCGGCGATTCCCTGCTGGCGACCCGCATGGTGTCGCGCATCCACCGTGATCTGGGGCTAACGCTGCCTCTGGACAAACTTTTTCTCGCCCCCACCATTGCCCAGATTGCCACGCATCTGGAGCATGCGGCACATGCGCGAAAAGAAGAACAAAACAACACCGCCCTTCCCGCCATCGTGCCTGACCCCGCCTCCCGTCATAAGGCATTTCCCCTTACCGACATTCAGCATGCTTACTGGATCGGCCGCATGGGCACATACGAACTTGGGCACGTCTCCAGCCATATCTTTTTTGAATTTGACAGTACGGAACTGGATATCCCCCGGCTTGAAACAGCATGCCAAAAGGTTGTCGCCCGGCACGACATGCTGCGCGCCGTCTTTTTATCTGAAAGTGGACAACGTGTTCTTGAAACGGTTCCGGGCTACCGCATAAACGTTCGCGACATGCGTTCTGCGGCCAGTGATATGGCAGAAGCAGAACTGAAGCGCACACGAACGGTCATGTCCTGCCAGATGCTTTCTGTGGATACCTGGCCCCTCTTCGACATACGGGCCATCATATATCAAGGGCCTGACGGCACGCACACCAGGCTGTTTCTGGATTTTGACGCGCTCATTGCCGATGCCTGGAGTTTCTTTTTGCTGGTTGAGGAGTGGATGGCCTTTTATGACAACCCCGGCCTCAAACTCCCCGGCCTTGAACTGACCTTTCGTGATTATGTGCTGGCGGAAAGCGCCATTGCGCAGACGGAACAGTACCATCGGGATCGAGAATACTGGCTGGCCAAGGTAGACACACTTCCTCCGGCTCCCGCCCTGCCCCTTGCCTGCCAGCCCTCGAAGCTGGACAACCCAGGCTTTGTCAGAAAAAGCCAGGTGCTTGAAAGCCGCCAGTGGTTCCGCATCAAAGAAAACGCCGCACAGGCTGGCGTGACCCCATCCGGCCTGCTCATCAGCGCCTATGCCGAAATTCTTGGCATGTGGAGCCAGAACAGCCGCTTCACCCTGAATCTTACCCAGTTTAACCGCCTGCCCATGCACCAGCAGGTGGACGCCATTGTGGGAGATTTTACATCCCTGGTTTTACTTGCTGTCGACAGCAATAGCGCGCCCACTTTTGCTGGCAGGGCCCGCGAACTGCAAAGGCAGTTGTGGGAAGATATGGACCACAAGCTGTTCAACGGCGTTCAGGTTTTGCGCGAAAAAACGCGGCGCGCGGGCGGCCGCATGGAAGGCATGCCAGTTGTCTTTACCGGGGCCGTTAAAACGGGATCGTCCGAAAAAAGCGCAACGGCCCTGAAACGGTTGGGCGATATGGTCTCCGGCTGCGCCCAGACGCCGCAAGTATGGCTGGACCACCAGACCTACGAACAGGACGGCGCTCTGGTGCTGAACTGGGACGCCGTTAAGGGGCTTTTTCCTGAAGGGATGATCGACCACATGTTCCAGGTCTATATCAATCTGCTGCACGCGCTTGCCGATGAAAAAACCTGGGAACTGGCAGCGCCTGCGGCTTTGCCCGAAAGCCAGCAACACATCCGCAAAGCATTCAACCACACGACCGAAGTGCAGCAGGAAGCGACGCTTCTGGAACTCTTCAAACAGCAGCTTGCCCTGCATCAGCAGGATATGGCGCTTGTCAGCGGTACGCGAACCCTCAGCTACAGTGATCTGAACCAGCTTGCACGGGCCGCGGCATGCGAGGCCATGCAGAAGGGGCTGCGGCCCCGTACTCTGGCGGCTGTGGTTATGGAAAAAGGCTGGGAACAGGTTGTGGCCTGCCTTGCCATATTCATGTCCGGCGCGGCGTACCTGCCGTTGGCCCCTGATACTCCCGAAGAAAGACTGCACTGGATTTTACGCGACAGTGAGGTTGGCGTCGTCTTTACACAATCTTCTGTAGCCGCGCGTATACACTGGCCTGACAACATCAAGACCATTTCCGTGGACGCGCTGGACGCCGCCGATGATCGCGACGATATGGAAGAACTGCCGCCGCAGCCCGCTGATCTGGCCTATGTCATATACACTTCCGGCTCAACCGGCAGACCCAAAGGGGTAATGATCGATCACAGGGGTGCTGCCAACACCATTCTGGACATCAATGACCGCTTCAATGTGGGGGCCACCGACAGGATTCTCGCTCTTTCCGCCCTTCAGTTTGACCTGTCCGTATATGACATTTTCGGCATGCTTGCCTGCGGCGGCGCGCTTGTCATGCCCGATCCGCAGAGCCTTAAAGAGCCGGGCCACTGGTTACGCCTGATACACGAGCATCATGTGACACTGTGGAATTCTGTGCCAGCGCTCATGCATATGCTGGCAACACACATGACGGACACAAGCGAAACGCTGCCAGCCGCCCTGCGCCTTGCCCTGTTGAGCGGTGACTGGATCCCCACAGATCTGCCGGAAAATTTGAAAAAACTGGCTCCGTCCCTGCATCTGGTCAGCCTTGGAGGCGCTACAGAGGCCTCTATCTGGTCAGTGGCGCATTACCCGGTGGAAGCCCCCGGCGAGAACTGGGCCAGCATCCCCTATGGCCGCCCCCTGAAAAACCAGCGCCTGTATGTGCTTGATGCACAAATGAGGCAACGCCCGGACTGGGTTTCCGGCCATCTCTACATCGGCGGTATCGGGCTTGCTCTGGGCTACTGGCACGACGAGACCAAAACCGCCAATGCCTTTGTTACCCATCCGCATACGGGCGAACGCCTCTACAGAACAGGCGACATGGCAAGACACCGCCCCGAAGGAGTACTGGAGTTTCTGGGCCGGGATGATTTTCAGGTGAAAATCCAGGGGCACCGGATTGAACTGGGTGAAATTGAAGCCTGCCTGCTGCGGCACCCCAGTGTACGCGAAGCCGTTACGGTGGTGGCCGGAGAAGGAGAAACCAGGCGCTTGGTATGCTTTGTAGTGCCGCACACGGATGGATTGAGCGACGAGCCGGAGCTGCTGACATTTTTACAGCGCAGCGTACCGGCCTACATGCTGCCCTCTGCCATTATTCCTGTGGACAGCCTGCCACTGACAGGCAACGGCAAGGTAGACCGCACTGCGCTTGCTGCCAAGGCAGGCGCCCACAAACCCGCAAAAGACCCGCACACTATCGCGTTGCCCCGCAATGATCTTGAACTGCAAATTGCCGCCATGTGGGCGGAAACGCTGGCGCGCGAGCATGTCGGCCGCAATGAGAATTTCTTTGAAACAGGCGGAAATTCGCTTCTGGCGGTACGGCTTACAAACCGGCTGCGCGAGCATTTTTCAAAAGATTTGCCAGTCATCACCGTTTTTGAATTTCCCACTGTAGCCGCTCAGGCCAATCTGCTGGCGGCAGGCAGACAGGAGCATACCCCAACCGCTGACACGAGGGGCGACAAACGGCGCAATACCGTTCAAATGCTGCGCGACAGACGCCAAACCCGATAGCGATAAGGCAAGGAATTTCATGGAAGCAGACAAGTTGAGTATCGCCATTGTTGGCATGGCAGGCAGATTCCCCGGTGCGGAAAACGTGGATACGTTCTGGAATAACCTGCAACAGGGCAAGGACGCAGTTCGCTTTTTTTCCACTGACGAATTGGAACCTTTTGTGCCCAGAGCCATATTGGACGCGCCCAATTTTTTAAAAGCAGGCTACGTTCTTGATGATGTAGACATGTTTGATGCCGATTTTTTCGGCATCAGCCAGCGGGAAGCCGGATATATGGACCCGCAGCACCGCCTTTTTCTTGAATGCGCATGGGAAGCGATGGAAAGCGCGGGCTATGTGCCGGGCAAGATGACAATACCCGTTGGCGTTTATGCCAGCGCAGCCATCAGCACATACCTGATGCGTCTGGGGAGCGAATTTCTTCCGTGGGCTCCCACCAGTTTTTTTGACGTGCTGCTGGGCAATGACAAGGACTACCTTGCCACGCGCGTCTGCTACAAGCTTGGCCTTACCGGGCCGGGCGTTATGGTCCAGAGTGCGTGCTCCAGTTCGCTTGTCGCCGTGAGTATGGCCTGCCAGGGGCTGCTTGAGTACCAGACAGACATGGCGCTGGCTGGCGGCATCTGCCTCACCATTCCGCAAAAACACGGCTATCTGTGTGTTGATGGCGACGGCTTCCTTTCGCCAGACGCCAAATGCCGGGCCTTTGATGCTGGCGCATCGGGCACGGTTCAGGGAAATGGCGTGGGTGTGGTCGTGCTCAAGCGGCTGGAAGACGCCCTTGCCCAAGGGGATTCCATCCATGCCGTAATCCGTGGATTTGCCATTAATAACGATGGTTCGGACAAGGCCGGATTTACTGCGCCAAGCCTGGCCGGACAAAGGAACGTCATCCGCGAAGCAATGGCCATGGCGGATGTTCAGGCCGAGGATATTTCCTATATTGAAACACACGGCACGGGCACGGCTTTGGGCGATCCGCTGGAAATCTCTGCCCTTACCGACGCCTTTGGCAAAACCGGCACCAGCCAGTACTGCCCCATTGGCTCTGTAAAAACCAATATCGGCCATCTTAATACTGCGGCGGGCGTGGCTTCACTCATAAAAGTGGCGCTGTCGCTCCGCCATGAGCAAATCCCCCCCAGCCTCCATTTTGAGAGGCCCAATCCAGCCATCAACTTCGCGCAAAGCCCTTTCTATGTGAACACCCGCCTACAGCCCTGGGAACCAGCCAACAGCAAGCGTATTGCTGGCATAAGCTCTTTTGGCTTTGGCGGCACAAACGTACACATGATTGTTGAAGAAGCTCCGGTGCGGCAAAAGGGCGGCAATGGGCACCCCTGGCACATACTGCCCCTGTCTGCCCGTAGCGAAAGCGCGCTGGCTGCATCCATAAAAAATCTGCGCACGCACCTTGCTGAAACGAAAGAACTGGCGCTGGGCGATGTAGCACACACCCTGCAAATGGGCCGCAAGGAATTTCCCTATCGCGCCGTAGTCTCTTGCCGGGACATTTCTGACGCCATTGACCAGCTAGACGGCTCGTGCCCCATATGTGGCCCCGCGCCCGAAGCCGGGCCCGCAATGTTCTTTCTTCTGCCCGGCCAGGGAGCCTGCCCGGGCATGACCGCCAGCCTGTATAAACAGGAAGGCGTTTTCCGCCAAATCATAGATCAATGCGCGCGTATTATGCAGCCGCTTCTGGGTGCAGACATATGCGAGGCAATGACTGCAGGTACGGAATCTCGCGAAGAGTTTCATGCAGTGCCTACCCTGTGCGCTGTACAGATCGCCCTTGCAAAACTTTGGCAGGCTCAGGGCATCGTGCCAGCCATGCTTATGGGGCAGGGCGCGGGCTTGTATGCCGGGGCTGCTCTGGCAGGCATTCTGTCGCTGGAAGAAGCGCTTTTGCTTGCTGTTGCAAACGATCTTGAAAGGCGGGGTCAAAGCCTTGCTGGCATTGAGGGCAAACTTCAAGCCATTGCCCCGCGCATGCCGCAAATCCCCCTGCTTTCCCCTGTCACTGGAAACTGGATTACTGCCGCCGAGGCCAGCAGCCTGAACTACTGGCTCAGCCCGGAACATCACGAGGTTGATCTTCTCAACGGGCTGACCGCCGCCCTGCAAAAATTTTCAGGCGTCGTTCTTGAAATTGGCGTATCCAATCAACTGTTTAGAGAAAAAGTTGCTGCCCAAACAGCAACCCCTATGATCGCAGGCTTGCCCGGCATGGGTGATGCGGAGCCAGAAGACGCCTTTATGACTCGCTCGCTCGGCGAACTCTGGCGCGCAGGGGCTTCCGTCGACTGGACCTGCCTGAATCCAGAAGGTACGGGCCGCCGCGTTCCCCTGCCCACATATCCTTTTGAAAGAAAACGCTTCTTCCTTGACCGCCCTCTTGAATCTGCTGCGCACGCAGAACCATCAGTAAAGACAGAAAATAAAGATACGGCGGGCTGGTTTTATGCGCCAACATGGAAGCGCCAGTCATTTCTTGGTGAGCCCAGAAACATTTCCGCCCTGGATCGGCACACCTGGCTTGTCTTCATGAACGACGGCGAGCACGGAAAAATTATTGACCGGCTGCTGCGCCAGATGAATCAGGACGTGATTCAGGTATGGAAAGGCGATGCCTTCGCCCGCCTTGACCAGAATTCGTTCAGCATCCGCCCCGCGCATCTTGAAGATTATGCGTCACTTTTCACTCTTCTGGCCAAAGAAAACTGCCGGGCCGAGTATTTTCTGCACCTGTGGAATGTCGATACGCTGACGTCACAGCACATTGAACCCCTGCGCGAGCATGCCTACGACAGTCTGATCTGCCTTGTCCGCGCCCTTGATGATTCCGCATGGAGCGGACAGCAGCTGCGCCTGGGCGTGCTTTCAACAAATGCTCACTCAGTACTTGGCGACGAGGAAATCGTGCCGGAAAAGGCCCTGTTGCTGGGCCCATGCCTTGTCGCTCCTCAAGAATTTCCGGACCTGGCCTGCCTTGCCGTTGACCTGCCGGAAAAGGCTGACCCCGCCAGCGCAGAACTGCACCTGAAAAACATCCTTGCAGACCTGTTGTCCCTTCAACCCAAAGAGGACACGAAAATTCTTGCCTACCGCGGTAAGAGCCGATGGGAGCGGCACTTCCAGCCTGTGCATCTGAAGCCCCAGGCCCACGGCCCACGGTTGCGGCATGGGGGCGTTTACCTGATCTCCGGCGGCTTTGGCGGCCTTGGCAGCGTTATGGCGGAATTTCTGGCCCGTGAATATCAAGCGCGCCTCGTGCTCGTGGGCAGATCGCCCTTGCCGGAAAAAGAACAATGGGAAGCCGTGGCACAACGCGCTTCGGATACACAGCAGTCTTCACGCGCAAAACAGCTTTTGGCTCTGGAAAAAAACGGCGCCCAGGTCCTTGCCCTGTCGTGCGACGTGGCCGATGAAGCGGCCATGCAAAAGGCTTTTGCCCAAGCCGTTGAAAAGTTTGGAGGCCTGGACGGCGTCATTCATACGGCCGGGGTGGTCAGCGACGCTGCCATAAAAAATCTGGCAGAAACAAAAACCAATATGCGGCCCAAGGTCTTGGGTTCGGCGGTGCTGCACCGCTTGTGCGAAACATATTCCCCGGACTTTCTTCTGCTCTGCTCCTCACTGGCTGCGGTTGGCGGCATGGCGGGCAGCAGCGACTACACTGCAGCCAATAACGTGCTTGATGCCCGTGCCCATTGCCAAAGGACGCCCGTGCACTGCGTTTCGGTCAACTGGAACTACTGGCTGGATACAGGCATGAGCAAGCAGTCTGCCGTCAATGCGCCACAAAGGGGCAGTACGGCTATTGACGGCCTTACGCCCGAGCAGGGGATAGACGCCCTGCAACGCATCCTCGAATCAGGCCTCAGACACGTTGCCGTTTGCACGAAAGACCTGACCACCTTTCTGCATGAAGCGCGACAGGGCCGCCACACACAGGCCGATGAACCTGTGCAACCACAGGACAGCGGGTATCCGCGCCCAGACATTGATGTGCCCTACATTGCCCCCCGCACGGTGCTTGAACACACCCTGAGCGACATCTGGAAAGAGGTGCTGGAACTGGCGGACGTAGGCATTGACGATCCCTTCCTTGATATCGGCGGCGACTCCTTGTCAGCCATAAAACTGGATTCCCGCCTGCGGGAAGTGTTCAACATGAAGCTGCCCCTTAATGCGCTTTTCACCCACGACACAGTGGCCAAGCTGGCCAGATACCTGACCGACCAGGAAGAAGAAAAAGGCATGGTATCGGCCACGGCAGAGCTGTTTCAACAGGTCAAAAACATGTCTCAGGAAGAAATACGCGCAGCCCTGAATGGGCAGGGCGACGACATATCCCGGTAAACAACGGCCCGTGCGTTTTCTGTCGCACCGCAATCCTTGGGTAAATTGGGAAATACCGGGGGCAGTGTTGACGAAAGCGCTGATTAAAAAAACCGCACAATGCTGCGAAAAATTGAAAACACATTTCTGGGAGGAGCTTGCAGTGTGTCGGCAATAGCCGAGTGGAAACTTCTGTGGGCAGATTGGCTGGGCCGCAGAACGACACATGCAGGAAAAATGGATCAATAAAAACCCGTTAGTGAAGGAGAGGTTGGATGAGTTTTCATGAAAAAAAGCCACGTTTCGGCAAAGCAGCGAGGAAAAGTCGTTTGAGAAAGCTGGGGGGGCTGGCTGCAGCTCTGCTTTGTTCCGCAATGCTGGCTGATCCGGCTGGCGCGCAGGAGGATTTGGCAGACAAGACTGGCGACAAGCCCTATGCACTGGATTCCATTACCGTTACCGCTCAAAAACGCGAAGAAGACGTACAGAAAATACCTATGAGCGTTGCTGTTTTTCCAGAAACCGAGCTTGAAGAAGCCGGTATCCAGAACACAGTGGAACTGCAACGGTACATCCCAAACGTTTTTGTCAAGGACTCCGGTTCCTACCAGCAGACGACCATCCGTGGCGTGGGCAGCTTTGTTACATCGCTGTACTCTGGAACAGCCATGTACATAGACGACATTAGCGTGCCCATTGTTTTCATGCAAAATCAGGATCTTTTTGACGTGGCCCGCGTTGAAGTGCTCAAAGGCCCCCAGGGCACGCTTTACGGCCGCAACAGCGAAGCTGGCGTCATCAACATCGTTACCCGCCAGCCCGACAACACTCCGCGTGGCAAGCTGTTTGGCGAATTCAGCCTGTATGACACAAACCACGGGGCCGCTCCGGGCTATCAGGTGGGCGGCAGCGCCAGCGGCCCCCTGGTGAAGGATAAACTGTTCATCAACCTGGCCGGTAAATGGAACTACGACCTCGGCGCAATCAGAAACGAGTATTCCAAGCGTGATGACGCCAATGAAATCAAGCGCATAACCGGGCGAGGGCAACTGCGCTGGACGCCCACGGACCGCCTGGATATTTCGCTGCTGGCTGACGCTGCGAACAGCCACGACAAATTCGGTTATGGGCACTACATAGATGGTCCCTTTAAAACCGACTTTCACAAAATCAGCCGTAACGACGACGACAACCGCCACTGGCGGGGCAACAGCCAAAGCTTGCGCGCCAAGTACAAGGGTGATGAGGTCGACTTTCTCTCCGTCACCGGCAGACGCTACTTTGGCGACGACTCAAAATGGGACATGGACTCTACCTCTGTTCCGCTGCCCTACATGAACGCCAGCCTGAAAGAGCACGACTACCTCTGGAGCCAGGAATTTCGTCTGAGTTCGTCCGAAAAAAGCAAAAGCCCGTTTTCGTGGCTGGCCGGTCTTTACGGATTTACGGAGCAGCTCAACGTGAACGGGGGCTCCAAAAGCGGGATGTCTGATCCCTATTATGGCACAGGCATGCTGCTGGCTGGCGACGAAAACCGCGAAACCGACATCAGCATGGGCGGATTTGCCGTCTTTGGCGAGGGCACATACACCCTCTTTGAACGCCTGCATCTGACCGCCGGTTTGCGCTACGACTACATGGATCAATGGGGTAGCCAGGACTACACGATGGACGCCACCTTTGGCGGCATGCCTATGATGGCTGACAAGAAAAACTACAAAAAACGCATTGTGGGCGCAGAATTGTTGCCCAAATTCTCAGTAGGCTTTGACGTTACCGAAAATGTTCTGGCCTACGCCACGGTTTCCAAGGGCTACCTTGCTGGCGGCTATAACTACGGCTCCGCCACGTCCAAGAGCACCCTGACCTATGACCCCGAGTACACATGGAGCTATGAAGTCGGCTTTAAAACTTCATGGCTGGACAAAAAGCTTATTGCCAACGTCGCCGCATTCTATATCGACATGCAGAACAAGCAGGCGTCAGAAGTGGTCAGCCAGGGCGTGACAAAGATATCCAACGCCGACCGTGCAAACTCAAAAGGATTCGAAGCCGAGTTGCGGGCCAGACCCCTTGAAGGTTTGGACCTGTTTGGTGGGTTTGGCTACACCGAAACTGAAATAACCACATGGCGCGACCGCGTGGACAACTACAACTATTCCGGCAACGAACTGCCCAACGTGCCGAAGTATACCTATAACCTCGGCGCCATGTACCAGCACTCAAGCGGTGTCTACGGCCGTGTTGATGTGCTCGGCACCGGACCTTTCTACCACGACGCCAAAAACGACACCAAGGAACCCGGATACGAACTGGTGAATCTGCGCCTGGGCTATCTGGCAGGCGATTTTGATGTTTCCGTATGGTGCAAGAACGCCTTTGACCGCAAATACAGAACAGTGCGGCAAGACATTTCCGGCTACGGAACCCTGGCCTTCGACGGCGACCCCCGGCAGTTTGGCGTAACGGTAGCCTACTCCTTCTAGCCACAATCAATATTTTGCGGAGCTGCGCAATACCGTGCGCAGCTCCGCTAAAACTTACAACACTCCGAATTGAATTATGAAGATACACAATAATAAATGGATTGTGACGCACCCGGCGCCTTATCCCAAGCTGCGGCTGTTCTGTTTTCCGTATGCCGGGGGCGGAGCCTCCGTGTTCAGGGAGTGGAAAAACAGGCTCGGGCCTGAAATAGAAATATGCGCCGTTCAGCTGCCCGGCAGGGAACAGCGCATCAATGAAACACCCTTCAAAGACCTGGAACAGGCCACACAGAGTCTTTGTGACGTGCTGACTCCCCACCTGAACATGCCATTTGCCTTTTTTGGGCACAGCCTTGGGGGCCTGCTCGCTTTTTCCTTGTGCCGCGAGTTGCGCCGCAGGTCTCTTCCCAGCCCCCAATGCCTTATGGTTTCTGCGTGCCGCCCGCCTCATGTGCCAGAGCCCCGGCCCATATACCATCTGCCCGACGCTGATTTTGCAGACGCCCTGCGCCGCTATGCGGGAACCCCTGATGAAGTTCTGGATAACAAAGATATCATGGCCCTGCTTTTGCCTCTTTTACGGGCTGACTTTATTCTGGCCGAAGCGTTTCAGGCCTCGGAGGAGCCCCCGCTGGATGTCAGATTGGCGGCCTTCTGCGGCACGGAAGACCCCGATGCGCCGGAATCCATCATGTCTCACTGGAAAATCCATACCAGCGGTGATTTTTCGCAGATTTCCATACTTGGAAACCATTTTTTCCTGCATGGGGCGCGTGATGAGCTCTTGCAAAGGTTGAGCATGTTTTTACGGCCTGCACTACAGGCAGCCTGACCAGTTCATTCCTGTGGTCATCTTGATGACCTTAATGAAAACAAAATTTAAATTCATATTTTATAGAGGTCCTGACTCAGGAAAGGCGCTGCCATACGGTTTCCCAGAATTTGTGCCTTATCATGAAAAACCAGCATCATGCCGGGAAAAAACGTTTTTTACTGTGCATGTTGCAAAGGGCCAATCCGGGGATTGGTGAGTGCACCGCAGCACCACTCCATAAAAACCGCGCAACAGGAGCACAGGCGGGCGAGCCACAACCTGGTATTTTGCCATCAACCGCAGGCCAATTGATGCACAAGATTATGCATACGGATGATGCCCCATAAACCGTTCACTTGTACCAGAACCGTTTTGCCTGCTGAGCAACTGTAAATCACATCACATTTATAACGACGAGAGGTATCGATGCTTTCCGAAGGCCAACGCTCACTGCTGGCTCGTCTGCTGAAACAGAAGACGGGGCAAGGACTCGCTCAAAGCTCCGACATCTCAATGCGCACGGCCCCGGCCAGCCGCCACAAGCCTTTCCCTTTGACCGATGTGCAACAAAGCTACCTTGCCGGACGCAGCGGCGGCATGGACCTGGGCAGCGTGTCCACTCATGGGTATCAAGAATTTGATATTAAGAATCTGGACGCCGCCCGCTACCAGCAGGCCTGGCGCAGCGTTATCGCAAGGCATGACATGCTGCGCACGGTCATTCATCCCGATGCGACCCAACAGGCGCTGGAAAGCGTGCCCCCCTACACGGTATCCATTCTTGACCTGCGTGGGCTGCCTGCTGCGGAACAGCAGGCAAGGCTGCACAGTGTTCGCGATGAAATGTCGCATCAGGTTCTGCCACTGGGCGTCTGGCCCATGTTTGACATACGTTTGAGCCTTCTTGACGAAGATGTAACCCGCTTGCACCTCAGCATAGATGCCCTGCTTCTGGACGCGTCAAGTTTTCCAATACTGCTACAAGATCTCAAAATATTTTATGAAAATCCTGACGCGCAGCTTCCTGAATTCAGCCTGACGTTCAGGGACTACGTGCTGAGCCTCGAATCTGGCGAAAAAAGTACAGATTTCGCAAAGGCGCAGGCTTACTGGGAAGAACGGCTGCCGGACTTTCCTCCGGCTCCCGAATTCCACCGGGAAGCAAATACGGCCACAGCAACAAGCAGCCGCTTCAGCCGCCATACTGACATATGGGATATGGAGGACTGGCGCGAATTTGAGCAGAAATCTGCGCGCCTGGGCCTTACCGGAACGTTTACCCTGCTTGCGGCTTTTACTGACGTACTCCGCCTTTGGAACCGCCACCACGATTTTGCACTCAGCATTTCTTATTTCAACAGACGCAATATCCATCCCGAAGCGGGCGTCATTCTTGGCGACTTCACCGACATTCTTCTGCTGGCCTGCCAATGCCCGCAAAACTCCACCCTGCTGGACCGGGCCAGGCTTTTACAAAGCCAGTTCTGGATGGATATGGAGCATACGGAATTTAACGGCGTCAAGGTTGTTCGTGAGCTTATGCGCTACAGGCCCAATAATAACGTCCTGATGCCGGTGGTGTTCACCAACATTCTCAAAGTCGGCGATATTGGCAAAAGCTCCACCTTGGGCGGAGAAGCGATGGAAATCAAATACTCCATCAGCCAAACCACCCAGGTGCTCATCGACTTCAGCATCTTCCAGTTCGACAACAAGGTACATATCAACTGGGACGTTGTGGAAAGCGCTTTTCCACAGGGGCAAATTGCGGCCATGTTCAAAGCCTTCACGGCATTGCTGCGCCGTATGCTCAAGGACGACAGCGTATTTTCCCTCAAGCATCCCGTGCAACTCCCTGAAGAAGACAAGAAACGGCACGCTGAAGCAAACACCACGGAAGAAGCAACCGCCGACACCTTGCTGCATGCCCTTTTTGACGGGCAGGCCCTGCTGCGGCCGGACGCCAAAGCCGTTGTCACGCCAGAAAAATGTCTGAGCTACGCGGAACTTCGCAACAGGGCTCATGCTGTGGGCAGTATGCTGCAAAGCCAGAACTGCAAGGTCGGGGAACTGGTTGCCGTAGTTATGGAAAAGGGGTGGGAGCAAATAGCCGGAGTTCTGGGAGTGCTCTACTCCGGCGCGGCCTATCTCCCCATTGACCCGGGCTTGCCGCCGGAACGCCTTCAAATGCTCATGGAAGACGCAGGCGTTCGGATTGCCCTGACCCAATCCTCTCTGCTGCAAAGCCTGACATGGCCGCAAGGGGTAAAGCCTGTTGCGGTGGATTCCCTTTCTGCGGACGCAGCAGAGGCCCCGGCGCGCGCTCCTGTCTGGAAGCAGACATCGCGCGATCTGGCCTATGTGATCTACACGTCCGGTTCCACAGGCAAGCCCAAAGGGGTCATGATCGATCACGCCGCGGCTGTAAATACCATTCTTGATATCAACAGCCGGTTTCAGATCGGGCCACAAGACAGGATGCTCAGTCTCTCCGACCTGAATTTTGACCTCTCGGTCTACGATATTTTTGGCCTGCTGGCGGCTGGCGGAACCATTGTGCTGCCAGCCCCGGACAAAACCCGTGATCCGTCCCACTGGCTTGAACTGGCGAAAAGGGAAAACGTCAGCCTGTGGAATACAGTGCCCACGCTGATGCAGATGTTCACGACCTACATCATAGACAGCCAGTGCAGCCATAAGGGCGATATCCCCGGCGGCCTGTCTCTGGTTCTGCTCAGCGGCGACTGGGTCCCGCTCTCCCTGCCCGGTGAAATCCGCTCGCTCTGGCCTGACGCGCGGGTAGTTGCACTGGGCGGCGCAACGGAGGCTTCCATCTGGTCCAACTGTTATATTGTTGGCGATGTTCCACAGAACTGGAAAAGCATACCATATGGCCGCCCATTAAAAAATCAGCGCTTTCATATTCTTAACGAGGCATTGCAGGAATGCCCGGACAATGTGCCCGGCCAGCTCTTTATTGCTGGCAAGGGTCTGGCCAGAGGCTACTGGAATGACCCGGAAAAAACTGCTTTCAGCTTCTTTCCGCACCCAGAAACGGGCGAAATTCTATACCGCACCGGCGATATTGGCCGCTGGCTCCCTGACGGAAATATGGAGTTCCTGGGCCGCAAGGATTTTCAGGTCAAGATCGGGGGACACCGTGTGGAACTTGGCGAAATTGAATCCGCTCTCACACAGTACCCCGGCGTAACTTTTGCCGTCGCCTCCTGCATCGAAAAAGGCAGAAACACAAAGCAGCTTATCTGCCATTACCTGACGGAGAAAAACAGAGATCTGGACGACAAGGCGCTTCGTGCCTTCCTGCGAAAAAAACTGCCGCACTATATGGTTCCAGGAATTTATGTGCGGCTTGATTCCATGCCGCTTCTGCCCAATGGCAAAATCAACAGACGCTCCCTGCCCATGCCGGAACAACAGGCCGACAGACAGAACAATGCACCGCCGCAGACCGATCTGGAACGCGCCATTGCAGAAATATGGATGGAGGTTATGGGCAAAACAGGCATTGGCAGGGACGACAATTTTTTCGAAATTGGCGGCAATTCATTGATCGCCATACAAATCCTGACCCTTCTCAGACGCCGCTGCAATACGGAACTGCAGCTGAGAAGTTTTTTTGATGCCCCCACGATAGCAGAACTCGCGGCAATGGTGGATGCGGCAAATCATCACGAGGACATGGAGGAAGGCGTCATATGACTGCGCAACAGCTTCTGGGACACATCGAAAAGCAGGGAGTGCGCCTCTGGGAAGAAGGCGGAGCTGTGCGGTACACCGCCCCCAAAGGCGTTATGAATAAAGATCTGCTGCGCCAGATTTCCGCCGTTAAAACGGAAATTCTGGATCTGCTCCGGGCAGAAAAAAAAGGCGGAGGAGCAGAAACCGTCATTCACCCCAGCCCACAGCAAGCGCATGATCCATTTCCCTTGAATGACATGCAGGCTGCGTATCTTGTGGGCCGGGATGAAGCCTTCGAAATAGGCAATATCGCCTGCCATGCCTATATCGAACTGCGCAAAACAGACCTGAATCTGGACAGGCTGCATGAGGCCTGGCAGGCAACCATTACACGGCACGCCATGCTGCGGGCTGTCATGTTGCCCGGCAACATGCAAAAAGTTCTGGAAAATGTGCCGCCCTACAGCATACACGTTCTGGATTTGCGGGAAGTTTCGTCCGAAGATCAGGAATTACGGCTGCAAGAGATCCGCTCCGGAATGTCGCACCATATTTTTGCCCCGGACGTATGGCCGCTGTTTGAACTCAGGGTTTCCCTGCTGCCCGGCGGCGTTGGCATCCTGCATATGGGCTTTGACCAGCTCATTGCCGACGGCTACAGCCTGCAGCTTCTTTTCCGCGATTTCCATACCTATTATGAAGGCCGCGGCGACCTGCTGCCGGAGCTTGACCTGTCTTTCAGAGACTATGTTCTGTCAGAGCAATCTCTTGAGCAGTCGGCAGAGTACCAGAAGTCAAAAAATTACTGGGAAACGCGCATTCCCTTATTGCCCGATGCGCCGCAACTGCCCCTTGCCAAAAATCCTGCGGGCATTACCAACCCCGAATTTTCACATCGCCGATTCTGCCTGCCCAAGCCGCACTGGATAAAGATCAAACAAAAGGCGGCAGAGCTGGGGCTGTCGCCCACCAGCGTGGTTCTCAGCGTATATGCCGACATTCTGGCCGCCTGGAGCGCAGAGCAGCATTTTACCCTCAACATGACCATCTTCAACCGCCTTCCCCTGCACCCGCAAATAATGGAGGTTATAGGGGAGTTCACCGCCCTCAACCTGCTTGAAGTTGACAACAGGGCGCGCGCCAGCTTTGCCGAACGGGCAAAAAATACTCAGGCCCGCTTGTGGGATGATCTGGACAACCGCTATTTCAGCGGGGTCAAAACCATCCGGGAAATGGGAAAGATCCGCCAGGCCGGGGCCTCTGCGCAAATGCCTGTGGTTTTTACCAGCACCATCGGCATCACCCCGACCGATAACGGCAACGAGTTTGGCCTGAGCAGCTTTGGCGAAGTGCTGTACTACATCACCCAAACGCCTCAGGTCTGGCTTGATAACCAGGTATTCGAGCAAGATGGCATGCTGGTTTGCAACTGGGATGCCATAGAAGAGCTGTTTCCACAGGGTTTGCTTGACGATATGTTCACGGCCTTTGAGTCGCTTTTGCTGCGCCTGGCGCAGAGCGACGCGGCATGGCTGGACACAGAAAGAAGGCTGCTGCCCGAACCACAGGTTCTGGAGCGTGTCACATTCAACGGCACCTCCTCTCCCCTGCCCGACCTGCTTCTGCACCAGCTCTTTGAACACTCTGCCGGGCGGTTTCCCAACAAGGCCGCTGTCATTACAAGCGGCCTGACCGTCACCTACGCCGAGCTGCGCCATAAAGCCCTGCGCCTAGCCCGCGAACTGCGCGGCAAGGGAGTGGAAGAAAACACTCTTGTGGCCGTTATGCTGGAAAAGGGATGGAAGCAGGTAGCCGCTGTTCTGGGAACGGCGTACGCCGGGGCCGCTTACATGCCCGTGGACCCGGCCCTTCCCGAATTACGGCGGCAAGAGCTGCTGCTGGAAGGCGGCGTTTCGCTGGCCATATGCGAAAACAGCGAGGCACAGGCCTTCGCATGGCCGGAAGGTGTAACTCCCCTTGTACCTGACGCTTTTGATATTTTTGAAGGCATTGCCGCGCCGGATATGGGCGGGCCCGGCGGTCTTGACCAGCCAGACGCGCTGTCTTCGCCTGTTCCAACCTCTTTCAACCAGTCATCCGGCACTCTGGCCTATGTCATCTTCACATCCGGCTCCACCGGAACTCCCAAGGGAGTGACTATAGACCACCGCGGAGCGGTAAACACTATTCTGGACATCAATGAGCGCTTCGGCGTCACGGAAGCGGACTCAATTCTTGGCCTCTCTTCCCTCAGCTTTGACCTCTCGGTTTACGACATCTTTGGCATCCTTGGCGCAGGTGGAACCCTTGTCATTCCCGATGCGGACAAAACCAGAGAGCCCGGGCACTGGCTGCAGCTGATGGAACGGCATGCAATCACCTGCTGGAATACGGTTCCCGCCTTGCTGCAAATGCTGTTAGGGGAATGCAAAAGCATCAAGGGCGACCTCTCTGCCCTGCGTCTGGCCATGCTCAGCGGCGACTGGATTCCGCTGGAACTGCCCGAAGATCTGCGCTCAGTGGCTCCCCATACCCGGATGGTCAGCCTGGGAGGAGCGACGGAAGCCTCCATATGGTCTGTGGCCTATCCCGTCGACCAGGTAAAGGAGGAGTGGAAAAGCATTCCTTACGGCTATCCGCTGAAAAACCAGAAACTCTACGTTTTCAATAGCGCTATGGAGCCCTGCCCGGATTTTGTCCCTGGCGACCTGTATATTGGAGGCACCGGGCTTGCTCTGGGCTACTGGAAAGATGAAGCAAGAACCAGCGAAAGTTTCATCTGCCACCCGGTAAGCGGCGAGCGCCTGTACCATACCGGAGATATGGCCAGGCACCTTCCCGGAGGAGTACTGGAATTTCTTGGCCGCAAAGATCATCAGGTAAAAATTGGCGGGTTCCGCATTGAGCTGGGAGAAATTGAAACAACGTTAAAGATGCTTGATGGCGTCAGGGAAGCCATTCTCACGGTTGACCAAGACAGCACACAAGGCAGCCGCTGCCTGCACGCCCACATTGTTCCCGCTGATGATGCCAGCAAGGACGTTGTGGCAGAAGCAAAAGACACTGTAGCGCAGGATGGAGAAATCGCCTGGCGCTCCCTTTTGCTGAACAGCCGTCACGCGGCCAGGGCATTGCCTGAAGGCGTCAAGGACATACAGGCTTTTTCCGATTTCTGGGCCAGCCTGGACGAACTTTGCCTGGCATACATGTGCCATACCCTGCGCGAAATCGGGCTTTTTACAAAAAAGGAAACCCTGACCACCCAAGAAATCATGACACGCGGGGGCGTGGCCCCTGTGCACAAAAAGCTTCTGGTGCGCTGGCTCAACGTGCTTTCCCGCGAGGGTCTGCTGGAAAAACTGGATAAAAACCTCTATCAAAGCCAGTTTGCCCTGCCTCAGGCTCCTCTTGATGCCCTTTGGAAACAGGTGCGCTCGCTAGCGCACAGTATTGGCAACAGGCACCAGTTGCTCACCTATATGGAGCGCAGTTGCACACATCTGACACAGCTCTTCCGTCAGGAGATCAATCCCCAGCAGTTGCTGTTCCCCGAAGGGGATTGGGCCGTCGCGGAAGATGTGTATCAGTATAATCCCATGAGCCAGTACTACTACTCCATTCTGAGCGCGGCTTTTGCTTCCATAGTGAAAGACCGCGATTCCGGCAAACCGCTTCGTGTTCTGGAGGTTGGCGCGGGTGTGGGCAGTTCAACCGCCGTCACCTTGCCCCTGGCTGATCCGGCGCACACCAGCTACGTCTACACCGACATTTCCACCTTCTTTCTTGAAAAGGCCAAGGATAAATTCAGCGGGTACGAGTTCATCACCTACAACCTCTTTGACATCAATAGCCCCCCGCTGCGTCAGGGATATGAAGAAAACAGCTTTGACGTAATCATCGCCAACAACGTGCTCCATAATGCCGCGAACATGAAGCAGACCATGCTCTGGCTCAACAGCCTGCTTGACCATAACGGATGCGTCCTCATCCTCGAGCAGACCGGAGCCAATTACCCGCTGCTGGTCACTATGGAGTTTCTGATCGATTTCAGCGAACTGGAAGACGAACGTGTGGAGCAGGATTCGCCCTTCCTGTCCGAAGAACGCTGGAAAGAAACACTGATCCAAAGCAGTTTTTTAAAGCAGACGGCCTTTCCCGTGCCCGGGCATCCCTGCGGCGCGCTGGGACAGCATATCCTTATGGCCCAGAACACCAGAAACGTACGTACACTGAATGAACCCGCACTGCGCGAATACCTGAAACAGCGCCTCCCGGCCTATATGCTCCCGGGCAGGTTCAGCATGCTTGAGCGGTTGCCGCTGACCCCCACGGGCAAGGTGGACCGTAAGGCTCTCGGTACGGGCGCTCGCGCACAGGTGGAAACTCCCAAGGCCTATGTGATGCCGGCAGACCCGTTTGAAGAAAAAATGGCAGCCATATGGTCCGAAGTGTTGAGCGTGGAAAAAATAAGCGCCGATGCCAATTTCTTTGAGGTAGGCGGCGACTCGCTGCTGCTGACCAAACTGCTGGCCCGTATGCGTGAGGAATTTACAGACAATGCCGTCCAGAAAGAACTGACCCTGCGCAATTTGTTTGAGCAGCCCACCCTGGCTGGCATGGCCGCAACCCTGCGCAACATGCTGGCGGGCAATAAAGAAGAAGACGATGAATTTCACACCGCCACCCCGCTGATACCCATGAAAAAAGAGGGGGATAAGGAGCCATTCTTTATCATCAGCGACGGCCGCGGGCGGCTTTTCGTCTATAAGCATCTGCGCAGACATTTTGCCTGCAACAGACCCCTGTACGGCCTGCAGGTGCATGATATCAACGCATATGTATCTTCAGGCGCCAGCATTGAAACCCTGGCGGCAAATTATATTGAGGCCATACGCGCGGTGCAGCCGCATGGCCCGTATTACCTCGGCGGATTCTGCATGGGGGGCATTATCGCCTACGAAATGGCCAGACAACTGGAATCCGCTGGGCAGGAAGTGGGCCACGTTGCTCTCATAAGCTCAATGAAGCCGCCTTTTCTGATAGATGACGACATCTTCGCTTTCTATATGCTTTGCAAGGAACTGATGATTCCTCTGGAAGAAACGGGCCTCGACATAAGCGGAGAAGAATTTAACAGCGTGGCCTCGCAGCTTTCCGACTGGGATAAAACGCATCTGCGACAAGGCGACTGGAAAAAACAGGTTCAGGGAAGCCTGAGCGAATCTTTCCTGAGCAAGTACGAACAGCTTGCTCAAATGGAAGAAATGGACCGCATCCGTCTGGCCTATGACCTCGCCATCAAGGCGGGCAACCAGTACCTCACCCGGATGACTCTTGACGATTTTGCCGGAATTTTCACCATATACCGCACAAGCGTTATTTCCGTGGCCCAATACAGGCCGGAACAGTACGGCGGCCCTGTAACCGTGTTTGCCCCCCTTGAACGCGACCCGGTGATGTCAAAATCAATGGACGTGGTTTCTCTGTGGAGTGAAAGCGGAGCCAGAAACGTGACCTTCACGGATGTTGAGGGCAGCCATGTGACATGCCTTGAAGAACCGCATGTACGCAAACTGGCTGGCCAACTTAACCGTATTCTTTCATAGCATCCCCAGAGACGGGTGAGCTGAATTTTCCAGCTCGCCCGTCTTTGCAGCACAGCAGGCACAAGGAGCTATCATGTCGCTTTACGCAAACGGCAATGACCGCCAACCGCCCCACAGCGATGCTGTCATCGGCATTTTGGGCAGTTACGGAGCCGGAGGGCAGGCTTGCCTGTCATCATTGCTGAAAAATACTTCTTTTTCATTCCGGCTTGGCGGGCGAAACTGTAAAAAAGGCATAGAAGCAGCCGCGCGGCTGAACGGCCGGGGGTGTTACGCACAGGTAGACGCACTGGATGAAAATTCTGTTCTGTCTTTTGCCGAAGGTTGTGACCTGCTTATCAATTGCGCTGGCCCTTCCCGCCTCATTCTGGATACCGTGGGCAAGGCCGCCTGCAAGACTGGTTGCCATTACATAGACCTGGCCGGGGACGAAGTGGTTTTTGACAGGCTCGCGCCTATGCACGACGTCCTGCGCGAAAAAAACCAGGTTTTCGTCCTTTCAGCAGGCATTTTTCCCGGTTTGTCTGGCCTGTTTGCGGCATATTGGGCAGAAAAGGAGTTTGATTCTGTCCACAGTATGCGCATGTCCTTCATCAATTGTGGCGAATCCATGTCGCAGACGGCCGCTTACGACATTGTGTACAGCCTCAAGGACGGATACGGCCAGGGCATGGTCTGCCGTAAAGACGGAAAGATCGTTAAAAGCAGTGAAGGCCCGCACTTTGCGGATGTGCGCTTTGCACGCGGCAAATTTCTGCTTTATCCAAGTTTCAATCATGAATTCCAGCATGTTGCAGAACGATACGCCATCGGCAACGCAAAGCTGTATGTCTTTATGCCCCCGGCCACCATGCAGACGCTCTTTCAGATCAGGTCCGACGAATCCTGGCAGACAGAGGAACAAACCGCCGCATCTGTGCAAAAACTGGTGCGAGCTTCCGAGACCGATTGCCAGGCAACAGCACCACACACATGCTATATGCTCAGTATGGAAGGCGAATCTTCAGGCGAGCCCAAAAAGCTTGAAGCAACACTTGCATGGCAGGGTTCAAGCGTGAAGCTGATAGGAGAAATCGTCGCCATTACCGCACGCCAAATCCTTGCAGGGCTTCTTTCCGGGGGGCGACACCTGCTCTGTTCCGGAATGGACGGCAACCATTTTATCCAGCAGCTTTGCACAACCCAGAACGGACCGGAAATGACATGGCACACGGAAACTCTGGACTGCGGCGTTATCTGACACAGCTTCACGTTGAAAGCGCAGATTCACTCTAAGGTTGCTCTGGCGGCTCCCCGGTTAGAGGCGGCGTAAACGCAACACATTGGCAAATCCCAACTGCCTCCCCTTCATGCGTGCAGTACTGGGTAAGGTAATTTTCATAACTATCCAGCTCTGTGCATACCCGGCAAGGCAACCAGATGACGTGTGAAACAAATTTTTCGAGCTACCGCTTTTTTCAAATACCACGCGGCGTCATACGGTGCATGGGTCTGCGTATTGACCAGGAAATCCAGTGGAGCAAGGCTTGCCGGCCTTACGTTACAAAGAACGAACTGGATAAGTCCGCGCGCTTCAGGCATAGCGCAGATGCCGTACGCCACATAGCCGGACGGGCGCTTGTACGGCGAATGCTTGAGGCTGCAGGCCACAAAAAATTCGACGACGATTTTTTTCTGAATCCTTACGGCAAACCCTACAGTCCGGGTTCGGGGCTGCATTTTTCCATTTCTCATTCAGGCAGCATGGTTTGGGCGGCATTTTGCCGCGAAGCCCCGGTGGGCATAGATGTGGAAAGTCAACTTACTCTCCCGGACCTGGCGGATCTTGCCACACAGCTGCACCCGCGCGAAGCACAGGCTATAGACAGTTTTTCGCCTGAAGAGCGCACCGCTGCATTTTACCGCTGCTGGACACGCAAGGAGGCCGTGCTCAAAGCCCTTGGAAAAGGCTTGAGTTTGCCCCTGAACAGCTTTCAGGTGCGCGTTGATTCCAGCGATACGAACTGGCTTGTGCTCCCGCCCGACGAGGACTGCCGCGCGGAGGCAGGTAAGAATCAGCACGCGCCGGAGCATGGCTGCGGCCAGGAGGAAGATTTCAGCAAGCAAGGGGCTGCACCAGCAACGTGGACGAGCCAAGACGTATGGTGCGCGGGAGGATACCAGTGCAGCGTTGCCGCACTGGCTTCGGGGCTTGAGGTAGACCTGTGTGTTATTACAGATCCATAACATAGTGTAACACTACTTTTATAAATTAAGAATCAATTGCATTTACTCTATATATGTTAAATATTTTGTAATGTTACTAATGTATTTCCCCCTGAAGACATTCTTTCTTTTGCTTGTGCAATAGTCGTATCCAAATTGGAACCTGACTAAATTGAAAAAGAAATTGACATTCAATATTAATCAGAGCAATACTCCAGCTTGCTCATATTTTTCCCAGTTATACCAGAGGGCGGGGCAATTTAATTTTGCAATTGCCCTGGTGCCTGCGTGAATAACGCCTGTCCCGATGGCACAACACAATTCATTCGTGCTGTTAAACGCTGTAACAAACATGCCTTGAACTTTGAGAAATCATACTCTCAAGGCCGATCAAAACTAAGGATAAAAGCTGCCCATACTCCGTTACGGATTACGCGGCAACATGTATCACGCCATGTGGCAGGTTCTCTTCAAATCAGAGAGCCAAAACTTCGTCCACGGAGGTATCAAGTGCATGCGCGCCAGTAATAGCAGTTTGGGAAGCCTTTTTCAGATGGTTGGGGCCCACAAGGGCAAAATGGCATTGGCCTGCATCTTTTCATTATTGACCCAGTTATTGGGTATCGCGCCATTTATCATCCTGTATTTTCTCATTGACCGTTTGGCCGCTGGCGGGGCAGAGGCCGCCAGTCCCGGCATGGTTTGGCCATTCATTGGCGCGGCCGTTGTCTGCCTTGTCTTCAAGTATGTTTTTTCAGGCCTGTCCTCGACGCTTTCTCACGCTTCTGCATACGATATTCTTTATGATCTGCGCATTGCCATCGCAGAAAGGCTGCCACGGCTGCCGCTGGGCTTTTTCAACCAGACCGCCAGCGGGCAGATCAAAAAAGTCATGCTTGAAGACGTGGAGCAGATGGAAATTTTTATAGGGCACAACCTGCCGGACCTTGTGGGCAGTTTTCTCTACCTGCTGCTTTCCATGGGTGTTTTGTTCTGCGTTGACTGGCGGCTTGCCATCCTTTCCATATGCCTTCTTCCTATTGGCATCGTCGCACAGGCTTTGACCGTTTCACGAAACAAGGACATGCGCGGCAAGTACTTCACTGCCAATGAAAATGCCAATGCCGCCATGGTTCAGTACATTCAGGGAATGCCTATCATAAAAGCATTTACCCGCACGGAAAGTTCATTCAAGGCATACGCGGACAGCGTTTCGGAATGCGCCTATTACGAGGCGGAGATGTGCAAGCGCTGGTCCACGCCCATGACGATTTTCACCATGTGCATCAATGCCAACATGCTGCTCATTCTGCCCGTGGGCGCGTTGATGTACCTCAACGGCTCCATCACGCTTTCGGTGCTTCTTCTGTTCTTGCTTATGGGCCTTGGCCTCGGCGCCACCCTGCACCAGCTCATGACCCTGGGGTCTTTTCTCGAACACCAGGTCGAGGGCCGCAAACGCATAGACTACCTGTTGTCTTACCCCACCTTGCCAGAGACAACACAGCCCCTCAAACCGGCAGACAGCAGCGTTGGCCTTAAGGATGTTTCCTTTGCCTATGCCGAACAGGAAGTACTGCGTAATGTGAGCGTTAACTTGAATCCCGGGCAATTTCTGGCCCTGGTGGGACCGTCGGGGGCGGGCAAAAGTACGTTGGCCCGGCTTATTCCCCGATTCTGGGATGTAAAAAGCGGTTCCATAAGCCTGGGTGGAGCAGACATCCGCAACATGACCATGGACGACCTGATGGATCATGTTTCCTTTGTTTTTCAGGATATCTTTCTTTTCAACGACACAATTGAAGCCAATCTGCGCATCGGCAAGGCCGACGCAACCAAAGAAGAAATTGAGGCCGCAGCCAAAATGGCGCAATGCCACGACTTCATCATGTCGCTTGAAGGCGGATATGCTCATGTTGTCGGGGAAAAGGGTTCCGTCATTTCCGGAGGAGAAAAGCAGCGCATCTGCATTGCCAGGGCACTGCTCAAAAATTCTCCGGTGCTGGTGCTGGACGAAGCCACGGCTTTTATTGACCCCGAAAACGAGGCAAAAATCCAAAAAGCCCTTAATGCCCTTGTGCGGGACAAGACATTGATCGTCGTTGCCCACCGCCTCTCCACCATCACGTCTGCTGATGAAATCATGGTTCTTGACGGTGGGGCCGTGGTAGCCAGGGGCACACACGAACACCTGCTGGAGACAAATCCCCTGTATCAAAAAATGTGGGCAGCGCACATGTCCAGTAAAGACTGGAACCTTACCGCCACGGAGGCATTGGCATGATCCGCCTGATAAAACGAATTCTGGCCATTGTTCCGACTATCCGCTCCCAGATGTACCGGGCGGCGCTGCTTAAAGCCCTTGAAACCCTGTTTATGGGCATCCCCTACGGCATTCTGATTTTTATGCTGCATGACCTGCTTTCTGGCAGCCTTACCGCCAGTAACGTGGGTTTCTATACCGTGGGCATTGCCCTCAGCTACATTGCCCAGGGCATTTTTTGCTGGCTGTTCACCAGAGCGGCATACCCGGCCGGAACCGAATTGTGCGAAAAAATCCGTGTAAAAATCGGCGCACATTTACGCACATTGCCCATGAGCTACTTTTCCCGCAAAAATGCGGGCGATACCACGGCGCTTGTGTCTGATGAGCTGGTGATGCTGACTCTTTTGCCCCGCATGGCCTTTCCCCAATTTATCTGCGCAATGGTGATGCCCATCGTGCTGGCTCCCTTTCTGTTTTCTGTGGACTGGCGGCTGGCCGTTGCGGCACTGGTGCCAGTGCCGCTGGCTATTCCCCTGCTCAAGAAATGCCAGCAGGCATTGAGCAAAGGCATGCGTAAACGCAGCGATTCCCTTGTTACCATCAGTTCCAGCGTCATCCAGTATGTGCAGGGAATGGAGGTCGTCAAAGGTTTCAAGCAGGGGGGCGAACGCTTTCGGTCTTTTGCCGCGGCACTGGCCCGGTTCAAGCGCGACAACCTTGCCCTGGTTTTCAGCACCACCCCTCTGATGCTGGCTTTTCAGGCCCTGCTTGACCTGGGTTTCATCATTCTGCTTGTTTTTGGCGCATATCTTTTCCTGGGGGGCGAAACCAGCCTGTTCGCATACCTTACCTTTCTTGTGCTTGGGCTCAGGCTTTATGAACCCATCAAGGCATTGGGCAGCGTATATGAAGTCACCCAGTCAGCCGAAGTAACCCTTGACCGCATTGAAGCCCTTTTGAAAGAAAAGCCGCTGAAAGAAGGTACAGAGGTTGCCCCGCGCGAAGATGTGGGCATTGACTTCAACAAGGTCTCCTTTTCCTATGACCAAAATCCGGTGCTGCAGGATGTTTCATTCAAAATTCCCGCCCGAAAAATCACCGCCATTGTCGGCCCGTCAGGCGCAGGCAAAACAACCATCCTGCGCCTTATAGCCAGATTCTGGGACGTGGACAGCGGCGAGATTTCCCTTGGCGGCGTGCCCGCGCAAAAGCTTACTGCCGAATCCCTGTTCAGCAGTCTCAGCATGGTGTTTCAGGATGTCTATCTGTTTCGCGGCACAGTGTTTGAAAACATTGCTTTTGGTTCGCCTGAAGCTTCGCCCGAAGCAGTTTACACGGCTGCCCGCATGGCTCGCTGCCACGATTTCATCACCGGCCTGCCCCAAGGGTATGAAACGCAGGTTGGCGAGGCTGGAGCCACACTTTCCGGCGGTGAAAAGCAAAGAATATCCATTGCGCGGGCTATTCTGAAAGATACCCCGATCGTGCTGCTGGATGAGGCGACAGCCTCGGTTGACCCAGAGAATGAAAGCCAGATCCAGATAGCCATCAATGCTCTTGTTCGCACAAAAACCGTTGTGCTGGTGGCGCATCGCCTGGCCACGGTTACCAGTGCCGACCAGATAGTTGTTCTGGACGGCAAGGGCGGCATTGAAGGCACGGGCAGGCATGAATCTTTGCTTGAAACCAGCCCGCTGTACCAACGGCTGTGGAACAGCCGTCAGGAAGCCCAAAGCTGGAAGGTAGGAGCCCCCGCCAGCTGATCTGCGGATTCCCCATACGTTTCAACAACTCCCGCCCTGTTGGAACAGGGAGCGCGAACCGCTCCTTGTTCCAACTCACTCTGAGGCAACCAACAAACAGGCAACCATCCCATCGCCGTGGATATAAAGCTGTCCTGCCTGTGGCCCGGCGGAAGCTTCAATTGTCTCACACAAAACGTAACAGAACAGTCGTTGTTTTACCGCTCTTGCCGGAAAAACTCCCTGAAAGGCAAAACCCCCTGGTTCATGGCCGCGGTGAACACAAAATGTCATACCGGAGGAAAGATGTACGGCCCTTCCCCCTTGACCATAAAGCCCATGGCGGCTGCGCCTAGCGTGCGGTTTTTGAAAAACATCACAACAAATCCCAATATCATTGCGGGCGACTATACCCTTGTGCATTTGCCGGACGGAGTGGACGACTTTGAACGCTTTGTGCTTTATCACTACCCCTTTATGGGAGATAAGCTCATATTCGGCAAATTTTGCGGCATTGCCCGGGAAGTCAAATTCATCATGAACGGCTCGCACCACAAGATGACCGGAATTTCCACGTATCCTTTTCATATTCTTGCCAATGGGTGGGAGAAGGTCACGCCACCCATTTCTGAACTGCCCATGAAGGGTGATACGGTTATTGAAAATGACGTGTGGATTGGTTTCAACTCGGTTATCAGGCCGGGCATCCGCATAGGAAACGGAGCGTGCGTGGCCTCATGCTCAATGGTGACAAAAGATGTACCGCCCTATTCCATTGTTGGCGGCAATCCGGCCAAGCTTATCCGCATGCGTTTTTCCGACGAGGAAATCGACATATTGCAAAATATCGCATGGTGGGATTGGCCTGCTGACAAACTGACGGAACACCTTGAACTGATTGTTAATGGCGATGTGATGGCCCTGGCAAAAGTTGCCTGAGCCGAGTGATTTTCACGTTTAATGGCAGGGCAATCCGGGCAGTCTGAATAAATAAGGCTGCCCTTTTTAACGCGGTTATGTGACAGGCAAGTCCCTGCATTCAACCGCGATGGTACTGAAATAGCCGTGGCTCCTGCCGGAGCCACGGCTATTTATTGCATGCTTTCCTGAATAACATGGACGCACGCAGGCAGGTACGAGCACGCTTGCAGGCCAGCCGCACTTAGGTCACGCAACAGAAATCTGCGGCCCTGGTCTTGCCAGTAAGGCCAAACCTTCTTCTGCAGTTTTGTTGCCGTGCACAATGCCCCTCAACGCTTTAAGCAGCGCTTTGCGCCGGGGATGCTGGAAGACGTTACGTCCCACGGACAAACCAGATGCGCCTGCCCTGATTGCATCTGCCGCCATGTGCAAAAACTCGTGATCCGACGACATGCGCTTTCCGCCAGCAATGACCACAGGCACGCCGCACGCTTTTACTACATCAGTAAACGCGCCAGCTTCATCCGTGTAGGGCACTTTGACAATATCGGCTCCCAGTTCCATACCCACGCGTGCGCAGTGGGCGACCACTTCAGGCGCATGAGCATTTTTAATATGTGGGCCACGCGCATATATCATGGCAAGCAGGGGCATGCCCCAACTGTCACACGATTCCGCGGTCCTGCCTATATCCACCAGCATTCGGCGTTCTTCAACATCCCCCAGATTGACATGCACTGAAACAGCATCGGCCCCGAGCCGCAAAGCCTCTTCTACCGACCCCACAAGCGCCTTGCTGTTGCAAAGAGGCGACAGGTCGGTAGAGGCAGAGAGATGCATTATCAAAGCCGCGCGCCTTCTACCTGCTGGATGCCCCTGCCGCACAAGCCCTTTGTGCAGAACCAGCGCATCCGCACCTCCGGCAACCATATCCTTCATGGTTTCCCGCGCATCTGTCAGTCCCTGTATGGCTCCAGATGTTGTTCCGTGATCCATAGGCACAATGAGCGTCCGGTTGGAGCTTTCATCCATAATACGGGAAAGACGAGTTCTTTTACCTGTATTCATAGCCGCTTTCCTGTGTGGCAGCCCTGCCGCCCTGCCAGACGACCAGACTGACTGGTAAGAGCGTGTTGTGTGGAGGCATCGGACAAACTTGTTAACGACCCTTGCAGAACGCGCAGCTCGGCAGCTTTAGTGGGTTGTCTGACCGCCAGCCTTTGCGCTGCTGCGAGCGGGGCACAAACCGTCGAGCATTGTTGAAAACTTGAGCCGCGTTTCCTGATATTCCTTGACCGGGTCTGAGCCCGCCACAAGTCCGCAGCCAGCGAAAAGCACAGCGGTCTGCCTGTGGATCACGCCCGAGCGCAGGGCCACCATAAATTCTCCGTTGCCGTCGGCATCAAGCCAGCCAACGGGCCCGGCGTACCATCCCCGGTCAACGCCTTCGTGCTCACGCAAAAAAGCCAACGCGGATTCTGTGGGAACCCCGCCAACAGCGGGTGTGGGGTGCAGACGCGCAACAACGTCAAGGAGGCTCTTGCGGGGAAGAATATCCCCCGAAAAATGCGTGACAAGATGCTGCACCTTGCGCAATTTGTGCAAGGATGGCGCAGAGTCTGCCACAATTTTTCTGCAATACGGTTTTAAGGCCCGCAGCATGGCCTGCACCACAAAATCGTGCTCAATCTGATCTTTATCAGAATCCAGAAGGGCCTGCCCCAATAAGGCATCCTGCTCCAAGTTTTCACTGCGGGGAGCACTTCCGGCCAGAGCCATCGTCTGAAATGATCCTGCACTGGCGGTTATGAGTATCTCCGGCGTGGCTCCCACAAAGTAGGCTCCACGACGGCCAAACGCGAAAACGGCGGCCTTGGAGTTCTCTGCCCGCAGCCGTCTGACAATATTCGGCACAGTGAACGGAGCTGTGGACGTGGCCTGTATGGCACGAGCGGCAACAATCTTTCTTGCAGAACCTCGTGAAATGGCGTTCATAGCGCCATTAACGAGGCCGTGCCATTGAGTTTTTGCTTCTTCGGGATCAAAAATGGAAACATGCCCTTCCTGTTCAGGAGAAGTCATCTTCTCGTCATCCGCCCGCCTGCTAAAGGTAGAAAGTATGGCTTGAAGGCGTGCAGCGGCATCCGCGCCAGGTGGAACGTGATCCGCCGCAACAATATGGCAGCTGTCTGCCCCATCTTGAAAAATGGTCAACCGGGGGATCACCAGCACACCGTCAGTAAACCCCAGCCATATGGAAGACGCCGGGCAAGCGGCATCAAACCGGAAACCGCCAAGAGCAACTGGAGCCGCATCGCCCACCACCACGGCATTTTCCATAAGGGTATGCCATTCCGCAGAAACGGCCGTAAACCTGTCTGCGCCATGCCCTGTGCATTCAAGGGCCACCCCAAGCCCGAGCAGTGATTTTTTCTTCAGGCCAAGCCACAAGCTTGCGTCCATTTGCGGGGAATAGCGTGCAAAAAGAGAGAGCATATCCACAGTGGGCACAGAAACGCCCGCAACGGCAAGCACTGGACGTCCTTTTTGCGATGCGCTTCGGCAGGCGCCCTGAATGGCAAAGCGCAAGGGGGAGTGTATTGCTTCAACCATGACTGGCGCCTTTGACCTGGCCGCGCGTTTTTTGCCAGTGCTCAATCTGCGTTGCAATATACCAGCTGGTTATCTGTTCAAATAAGTTCTCAATGAAGTCTTCAGAAAGGCCTGCTTCCCTGGCCCAGACTCGCCGATCCGCCAGCATGGCCTTCACACGCTCTGGAGCGGGAATATCTTCTTCACTTTTCTTAAACTGTGCCGCTGCAAGAACATAGGCAAGGCGATGGCCGAGAAGCTTGATAATTTCACTGTCCAGGCGGTCAATTTCACAACGAATATCCCCAAGATTGCAGCATTCATCAGGTAGTTTCATGCGTTGCCTCTTTTATGTGTCATGAGTGTCAAAATCAGCGCAGCAGGTGGCCCTGTAGCTTCAATACGCCACTCCTCTGTCTTTTGAGCCGTCAAACTGTACCGCGGCAACGGACACCTTCTTCTCCAATGACACGCATAAGGAAGAGCTGAACATCCGGGGCCTGACGCTTACGGCCTGATTAAATATGAAAATGAATTTCATTTTATGAACATAAAGGGTGCAACATTTCCTGTCAATAACCTTTGAAAATTGGGAAGATACCTCGCTGTTGCAAAATGAGGTATTTGTTGTACCTATTGACGCTATACCCCACAGGGGTATAGCGTTCGTAAAAGTGAGGGTGGAAGCATGAGAGACTGTATGGACGTCGACGCTGTTACCAAGCGGCTTCGGCGTATTGAAGGCCAGATCAAAGGCATCATAAAGATGGTCGAGAATGACAAGCCGTGTGAAGACGTTCTTATCCAGATAGGCGCGGTCAAGTCTGCTTTGCATAAAACAGGGCAGGTCGTGCTTGAGGGCCATATGCAGCACTGTGTTCTGGACGGCGTCAAAAATGGAAACGAGGCCGAAGTATTGAAGCGGCTGACATCAGCCATTGAGCAGTTTTCAAGAATTGTCTGACTTACCAATATATGTGGTGCTGCCACATATATTTTTTCTCCTACCTCACATACCCCATAGGGGTACATGGTATATAAAAAAGCTATTTTTACCGCAAAAAAGGAAACGCACGCATGCTTAAAACTCTCTTCTATACCCTGTCCGGGCTACGCATGACTGTACTGGGGGGCGTTTTTCTGGCCGCCAGCCTTGTGATCCTGCTGGGGGACATTTATGTGCCGCTAGACCCGGCCTGGGTTACGATTTTCATTTGCGGGTTTCCTTTAGTCTATCTCGCTCTGTACCGCGTCTTTTTTGAACGCCGTATTACATCCGCTCTGCTTATCTCCATAGCCATGTTTGCGTGCATTTATATTGGTGAACTTTTTGCCGCCGGAGAGGTCGCGTTCATTATGGCTATCGGCGCCATTTTGGAAGAAAGAACCGTAGAGAAGGCCAAAAAAGGCATAAAGGAATTAATCAGCCTCATGCCCCTACAGGGCCGTAGGCTTACGATACACGGCGAAACCATGCGTGAAGAAATGGTTGCCGTTGAGCAAATCCGCTGCGGTGATCTGTTGCGGGTTTTGCCGGGTGAAACTGTGCCAGTGGACGGAACTATCCGCGCTGGCAACACATCCATAGACCAGTCAGCCATGACCGGAGAGTTTCTGCCAGTAGATAAAACTGAGGGAGACGACGTCTTCAGTGGAACAATCAACCGGTTCGGGGCAATTGATATTGAAGCCATCAAGACCGGCGAAGACTCTTCTTTGCAGAAACTTGTCAGCATGGTGCAAGAGGCAGAAAACAGCAAAGCGCCCATGCAGCGCATTGTGGACAAATGGGCCGCATGGCTTGTTCCCATAGCGATGATTATTGCCGTTGGCGCATACGCCATCACAAGCGATATCGTACGGGCTGTTACCGTTCTTGTGGTTTTTTGCCCCTGCGCTCTGGCGCTGGCGACGCCCACGTCCATCATGGCCGCCATTGGTCAGGCCACCAAACAGGGGGTTTTGATTAAATCCGGTGAAGCTCTGGAAAATATGGGCAAGGTTGACCGCATAGCTTTTGACAAAACAGGAACACTTACCCACGGCACACTGGCTGTCAGCGATATCATTTCCTTTTTGCCTGAAAAAACGCCGCACGGCCTGCTGCACTTTGCAGCTTCGATGGAGGCGCTGTCAGAGCATCCGCTTGGCAAGGCCATTGTGGCTCATGCCAAAGAAAAGAGTGTTCCTCTGTCAAAGGCAGACGGCTTTATCATGACACCCGGCAAGGGCATCAGCGCCAGTGTTGACGGCACTGACGCGCTCATCGGGAACATCGGCTACTTGCAGGACAACGGTGTGCATGTGGATGAAAAAACCGCTGCCGTCTTGAAAGACCTGCGTATGCAGGGCAAGGCCGTAATTTTGATAGCCCTTGAAGGCGTCTGCGCGGGAACAGTGGCGTTTTCAGACACTCTCCGGGCTAGTGCGCAAGATATGGTAAATAAACTGCATGATATGGGAACAGGTGTTGTGCTTTTGACTGGCGACCATCAACAAACTGCCAGTTATTTTTCGAAACAGGCCGGAATTGACCTTGTCTATTCTGACTTGCTTCCTGCGCAGAAGGTCGAGCATATCAAACTATTGCAGCAGCAAGGCCATGTTGTGTGCATGATTGGCGATGGCGTAAATGACGCCCCGGCATTGAAAATCGCTGATGTTGGTGTGGCAATGGGCTCTATGGGCAGCGATATTGCCATTGACGCAGCCGACATCGCGCTGATGGGCGACGACATCGCAAAAATCCCCTACTTGAAGCGCCTCTCTGATGCCACTGTCAATACCATCAAATTCAATATTACCCTGTCGATGGCAATAAATTTTGTCGCCATCAGCATGTCGGTCATGGGACTGCTCAACCCCATAACAGGAGCCCTGGTACACAACGCTGGTTCCGTTCTCGTTGTGCTCAATGCCGCCCGCCTGTACGAGCGAAAGTTGATCGCCGACGTTGCGTAGCTGCACCAGTACTTAAAAAATATGCCGTCGTCACGCTATGGAACAAAGTAAGAAATGACACTGCTCAATAATCTTGACGTGATGACAAGAACAAATTAAAATAGAAATTAAATTTCTATTTCATAATAGTCAGATTAAGCTATGTTCTCACACGCAATTTATGCGTCAAAAGCAACAATGTTAGATGCGTATAAAATTAACGTGAGAACATACACAGTTCGGACTCAATCAATTCGGCAGGTTATTGAGCTTAATCAGGCAGCGCTGTTTTAATTTCAAAATTTGAGCAAGGGGGAAAAGAGTGAATTCCATGATTGAGGCCGTATTGCAGGCTACACTTATTTCAAAATGTGTATTGGTGCTGCTGTTGTTTATGTCTGTGGCCAGTTGGGCCTATATGTGCGGCAAATGGTTCACGTTGCGCGCTGCTCAGAGCCGAACCCAAGAGGGGCTGGTGGCCTTTGACGATGCCGCGAATCTGAGTCAGGCCCTGCCCGTGATGGAGGCTGACAGGCAGTCACCCCTGTACGGTATCACCCGCCGCGCAGTACGTGAATATAACCGCCTCACACGCACGGGCGATACCGACAGACTGCTCAACGACAACGTACGCCGTGCCCTGCACTTTGCCATTGCCGAAGAAGTGGCGCGGCTCAAATCATCGCTGGCGCTGCTGGCCACCGCAGCCAATACGGCTCCCTTCATCGGCCTGTTCGGCACCGTGTGGGGGATCATGCATTCCTTTACAGCCATAGCCCAAATGAAAAGCGTTTCGCTGGCAACAGTGGCCCCCGGCATCGCCGAGGCGCTTATTGCCACGGCGGTCGGCCTGTTTGTGGCCATACCCGCAGTGTGCGGTTACAACATCTTCCGTGCAAAGCTGACATATATTGAGGGCGTGTGCATCAACTACGCCGGGCAATTGCTCAATCGGCTTCAGCACGAAGCGCCAGGATACAGCAAGGGCATCAGCTTTGCCGAGGAGCGCTGATTATGGCCGCATCCACAGACGACGATTTTGTTGCCGATATCAACGTGACCCCCTTCGTGGACGTCATGCTGGTGCTGCTGATTATCTTTATGGTCACGGCCCCGATGATGACCGAAGGGCTTGATGTAGCCCTGCCCAAGGTGGAGACTTCAGAGGTTTTACCTACCGAAGATGACCACATCATCCTCACCATCAAGTCCAATGGGGCGCTTTACCTCGACGAGTATGAAACCGGGCTGGCCGACCTGCCCGAAGTGCTCACCACGCGCGTAAAGAACGCCGGGCGGCAGCTTTTTGTGCGCGCAGACAAAGACGTTCCGTACGGCATGGTCATGCACGTTATGGATCGCGTGCGCGGTGCGGGCGTCAGCGACGTGGGCCTTGTGACCACATCCTTGCCCGACGACGCCTCCGGCGCGGAAACCAGCGGGGCAGCGGCTTCCGGCAGCAAAAAGGACAATCTGCAATGAAGGTGGGCGCTCGTGGCATGACCCTCTTCTTTTCCCTGAGCATGCACTTTCTGCTGCTGGGCGGCTTTGTGTTTATTGCCAGGGAAGCCCCAAACAACGCGGAAAGAGTGTACCGCGTGGCCCTTGCCGAGTTTGCCCCGGTTCCCGCTCTGACGCCTCCCCCGCCAGCGGCGGTTGAGCCGCCAGCACCGCCCCCGCCGCCGGAACCCAAAAAGCCAGAAGTGCAGCCACAAAAACTGGAAGCACCAAAGCCGGACGTAAAAAAGATCAGCCCAAAAAAAAGCGACAAGCCCGTACCCAAGGAGCAGGCAGCCACTCCGCCTCCGCCCCCGCCGCCGTCTGCTCCCGCTGGCCCCCAGCCGCGCACAGTAGGCGGCCTCAGCGCCTATGAGAGCGATACGCTGGACCAGCGGCCGAGCATTACCCGGCGTGTTGAGCCTGAATACCCCACCAAGGCCCGGCGTATGAATGTGCAGGGTTCCGTCAAGGTGCGCCTTGTGGTGGATTCATCCGGCCAGCCCCGTAACTGTGAGGTTATCAGCGCCACGCCGGACGGCTATTTTGAAGAGGCTGCCCTCAATGCCGCAAGAAATATGCGTTTTGCGCCCGGCAAGCTCAAGGGGCAACCAGTAAACACGCTGGTCGTGCTGCCCTTCGCGTTCAAGTTACGCTAACACCATTGAATATATGCCGCAGCTGTCTTGCCACTGGCAGTGCCGCAGAAATCTCGCCACAGAACAGAAAGCCCGCAAACGCGGGCTTTCCTGTTTTGGCTTGTGCTCAATAAGCGTACGATTAGCGCATGGTAACTTTGAAAAACTAATGCGCCTACTACCCGTGACTACTCATTACCCCGCACCGCATGCTTGTCTCATCACCTGCATTTCACAGATCTTTTACGCAAAGACTGCAAGCACGCATGTGGATTTTTGCAGTTAACGGCCCACACTGCCGCTACAGATATTCCATCGCGCAAAAATCAAAATCACGCTCTGTTCCTTTTGTCACATGATCTTCACATAGAAATAGTACATGCACAGGCAACCATAACATATCGCGGAGCCTGGAGCTTTGACCATGAAAGACAGTGCCAAGATGAATAACAGGGAATTGAGCTGGTTGTGCTTTAACGAGCGCATACTTCAAGAAGCTCGCGATGCGTCCAATCCCCTCGTGCAGCGGCTGCGCTTTCTTGGAATTTTCTCCAGCAATCAGGACGAATTCATCAAGGTGCGTGTCGCTTCGCTGGCGCGTCTTTCACGCAGCCGTGACCCCAAAAAAATCGTGCTTATGGGTGGCCTCAGCCCGCAGGAAGCCCTGCAACGCGTCAACAGCAAGGTGGGCAAAGCGCAGACCGCCTTTCGCGAAACGTATGAGAGCATCCTTGCCGCCATGCAGGAGCAGGGCATTCGCGTGCGCAATGAAACCCAGCTCACGCCCGGGCAGGAAAAATTCTGCCGCGACTATTTCGCCCAGGTCATCAATCCGCAGCTGGTTCCCCTCATGCTCAACAAGAGCGCCAATCTGCCTTTTTTGCAAGACAGCCACATTTACCACGCCGTTAAAATGCAGCCAGCCAGCGGCACAAAAAACCGCTATGCCATCATACGCATTCCGGTCAGCGCCGAGTGCCCGCGCTTTGTGGAAATGCCCTCTACCGCCGGATGCAGCGACATCATCTTTGTGGACGACATCATCCGCCTTTGCCTCAACGATATTTTTTTCATGTTCAACTACGCTGCCATTTCGGCATACACCTTCAAGGTCATGCGCGATGCCGAACTGACGCTTGACGACGACGTGTCCAAAAGCCTCATCGAAAAGATGGAAGAAGGGCTGGAGCACAGACTGCGTGGACGCCCCGTGCGCCTCATCTACGATCAGGCCATGCCGCAGGATCTGCTGAACCTGCTGGCCTCCAAACTCAGCCTCAAGAGCGGCGAACTTGATCCCGGCGCGCGCTATCATATGATGCGCAGCCTCATGAATTTTCCCCGCGTACGGCCCGACCTTGAAAACCGCGTCATGCCGCCGCTGGAACACCCTGACATCAAACCCTTTTCGAGCATCCTCAAGGTGGTGAAGAAAAAGGATATCTTGCTGCACTTTCCCTACCACACCTTCAATCATGTGGTGGATTTTCTTGGCGAGGCAGCCATTGACCCCAAGGTTACAGACATTTCCATAAGCCTCTACCGCACGGCAGACCATTCACGCGTTATCAACGCGCTGGTCAACGCGGCCCAGAACGGCAAAAAGGTTACGGTATTTGTGGAACTGATGGCCCGCTTTGACGAAGAGCGCAACGTCAAGACCATAGATGTCCTGCATCAGGCGGGGGTGCGTATCATCCACGGGCTCAGGGACCTCAAGGTGCACTGCAAGCTGGTGCTGGTAGAACGCACAGAAGGCCGCAAAAAAACAGGCTACGTATACATAGGTACGGGCAATTTTAATGAAGACACGGCCCGCCTTTACAGCGATGTTGGCCTGCTGAGCGCCAACCAGAACTTTGCCGAAGACGCGCGCAGCATCTTCAATTTTCTTGGGGCCTCGCACAAACCTATGACCAGCAAGGAGCTGGTGGTGGCTCCGCACAATATGCGCAGCGTTTTTTCACGGCTTATCGAAGCGGAAATAAAGAACGCCCGGGCGGGCAAGCCAGCCTACATCTATGTCAAGCTCAACAGCCTGACCGACGAGAGCATGATTAATCTGCTTTACAGGGCAGGCAAGGCCGGAGTGGAGGTACGCCTTATCGTGCGCGGCGCGTGCTGTCTCAAACCCCAGCAGCCGGGCCTGAGCGACAACATCTGGGCCATCAGCATTGTGGACAAGTTTCTGGAGCACGCGCGGATCATCATCTTCTGCAACAATGACGAGGAAAAAGTCTTTATTTCCAGTGCAGACTGGATGCCCAGGAATCTCGACAGACGGCTTGAAGTGGCCGCCCCCGTATACTGCCCGCAACTGGCCCAGACCCTCAGGGATATTTTTGCCATCCAGTGGTCAGACAACATCAAGGCCCGCGTGCTTACCGACACCTGTGCCAACAGCTACCATGCGGGGCTTGCGTCCATTCCCTGCCGGTCGCAGATCATGCTGCACGACTATTACCGGCACAAGGCCCATTTGCACAGCGGCGGCAAACCCGCACCGCAGGCTGTTGCCTCTTCCCTGAAAGAACGCCTGGCACCTTCCGCCGCTACCGTTACGGCAGCCCAGGCAACCAGAACCACGGCCCCGGCCTCGGCCTCGTGCGGAGAATAGGATGAAACTGCAAACCGTCGCCGCTATGGATGTGGGTTCCAATGCCATCCGCTGTCTTATCAGTGATGTCACAGGGCTGAGCCCGGATAAATCCGTCAAAAAAAACGCCTACCTGCGTATTCCTGTGCGGCTTGGGGCCGATGTTTTCACCAGTGGCCGCATTTCGGATGCCAGACAGCACATGTTTATGGAGGCCATGACGGCCTTTGTGCACCTTATGCGGGCCTATGACGTGGACCACTACCGCATCTGCGCCACCAGCGCCATGCGCGACGCCGCCAACGGGCCGGAACTTATCAACAGCGTGGGGCGGGCCACCGGGCTGGAAATTTCCATTATATCCGGTGTTGAAGAGGCAGAAATTCTTTTTGAGGCCAATGTCTTTTCCGGCTGGGTTGATTCGGACGAAACCGCGCTTTACGTGGATGTGGGCGGCGGCAGCACCGAGATCATCGCCGTCAGAAACAACACCCTGCTGGAGGCTCAGTCCTTTCAGGTGGGCACCCTGCGCATGCTGGCCAAGGTTGTGGCGCCAGAAGAGTGGCTGCGCCTTGACGCCCATCTGGCGCGCATGGCCGAAATCTACAGGCCACGCCAGATCATTGCCTCGGGCGGCAACATCAACAAGGCCGCGAAGCTTCTGGATAAAAAAGAAGGCAAAGCCACCAGCCGCGCCGAATTGCAGGCCCTGTATGAAGACCTGCGCAGCCTGCCCTATGCCGAGCGCATGGCCCGGTACCGCCTCAACGAATACAGGGCAGACGTCATTGTGCCAGCTCTGGAGATATTCCTTACCGTGGCGGCCAGATCCGGCGCGGGCAGATTCGTTATTCCCAAGGTGGGGCTGGTAGACGGCATCATCAGGCACATGTGCTTTCACGGCGGGGCAGATCAGTCCCGGCGGCCCCCGGCCCCTTCTTTTCGGGATATTCCCTAAGGGTTCAGCAGGCTGCGTCAAAGGGCCTTTCTCTTACCCTTGGGGCAAATGCTCTCCGGTTAGAGCATTTCAACTTTGAAATGCCAAGGTGGCTGCGTGAGCAGACGCCCGCCATGAAGGCCGCCATAATGAGCGTGTATTAAACTTTGAGAATACGTATTTTCAAAGTTAATCTGCTCTAGAGGTAGCCCCTATCGTCTGGAAAAACCATCAGCGTTACACGGCAACGCGACAATAACACGGGTCGGATCATGCCTTTACGGGCTGATCCGGCCTGTTTTTTTCGCCCCAGTAGCACATGGCATCCAGCACAGGGATAAGCGAAAGCCCGCGTTCCGTCAGCGAGTATTCCACCTTGGGCGGCACCTGGGGGTACTCGCGGCGCAGCACAAGGCCGTCTCCTTCAAGTTCCTTGAGCATAACGCTCAAAGTCTTGAACGAAATGCCGCCAATGGCCCGCTTCAGTTCATTGTGCCGCAACACCTTTTTCCCGGCCAGCCAGTAGAGAATCGTCATTTTGTACTTTCCGCCAATAAGGGAAAGCGTATAGCCGAATCCCGTATCCTTTACGTTGACGCCCGTGAGGCAACAAAGCTGCGTATCTTCTTCCATCCACACTTTCCTAAAAGTTAGTATATGTTATAAATGTGCATACTTTACAAAAATACCTACAGGCATACAACTCTCTATGGTGTGGCTGCGCTTTATGGAAGCACCCGCCGGGGAAGCGGCCATCCCGAAATTGAAACACATGCGCTCTTATAAGCAGCGCGGGGAGAATGCCTCATGAAAACCCTTGTCATACTTTCACACCCAAGTTTTGAAAAATCGGTAATCAACAAAACCTGGGGCCAGGAACTGAAAAAACATACCGATCAGTTCACGGTGCGCCATCTTGAAGCAATCTACCCCAACAGCGCCATTGATGCCGCTGCCGAGCAGGCCCTTGTGGAGCAACACGGCAAACTGGTGCTGCAATTTCCCCTGTACTGGTTCAATTGCCCGCCCATGATGAAAAAATGGCTTGATGAGGTTCTCACCTACGGATGGGCCTATGGTTCCCAGGGAAAAAAACTGCAAGGCCGTAAAATCGCTCTGGCCGTAAGCGCTGGCGTTGACGCCAATGACTACTCTTCCACTGGCAGATACCACTATACCCTGACAGAAATTCTACGGCCCTTTGAACTGAGCTTTTCCTACTGCCATGCCGACTACCGCTCATTTTTCGCCTTTTACGGCACAGAACAGGCGGAAAAAGAAGGTACGGAATACCTGCCCCGCGTCGCCCAGAACGCTAAAGACTATGTGACCTTTATCAAAAACATGTAGGCCAGCGACGCAGGGCAGCCCTTTAAACACGGGCTGCCCCGTCGGCCATAAACCCGGCAGCACCGACGGCAAACCGTCTTTTTTTGCAGGAAACGCCCGCCCATTTCCTGCAAGCGAACAAAAACAGCCTGCCAAGTGACAAAAATGACGCCAACACCCGGCCACGCAAAAAAAGTTTTTGCCTGCCGTAATCCCCTCAAACTGTCATGCAGGCGACTGACGCGCCCATTTTTTGCGCGTATATATTTTCGTGCCGCTGCGGAATTTATTTAAGTAATTAATCACTTGCCTAGTTCTAAGATGGGAATTCCCGTACCCTGTCCTCTGTGTCTGAATCACAAAATCCGCGCCGCTGCCCGCCTGGCCCTTCTAACAATAATTATTCTCACCTTGTCAGAGAGTTGGAAATGGTCTAGGTTGTTTCCCGTACAGACGCGCATATGGGCCCACCACGTCACGGGCTATGATTCACTTGCGGGGTACGCCTGCCACGGCGTGTTTTCCGATTGGTGACAAACCGCGCATACCGAAGAAATGAGGTACTCATGGCCCGCAAAAAAAACACCGGCATCTATATAGTAGCCCTGCTGCTTTTTCTTGGCGGCGTCGGCTATCTGACCTATTCGGGCTTTTCGGAAAACAGCGTTTACTTTCTGAACGTTTCTGAAGCCAGAGCCGCTACCCCTGAAAAATTGACCTCTGCCCGGCTTTTCGGGACCGTTGCGCCTGAAGGCATTGAAAAAACTTCGGCAGGGACGGGTGTAAATTTTCTGCTTGAAGACAAGGACAATGCCAGCCAGACCATAGCCGTGCGCTACAGCGGCACCGTGCCCGACACCTTCAAGGCTGGCGCGGAAGTTATCGTTGAAGGCGGCATGGACGCCCAGGGCAGTTTTGTGGCCAAAACGCTCATGACCAAGTGCCCGTCCAAGTACGAAAAAGAAAATCGGCAAAGCTGACGCCGGATTGCGAGACAGATTTACAACGCTCTCTCTGGCGCTTAACAGCGCAAAGAAATGGCAGCGCTGTCTCACGCAGAGCCTGTGCGAGACAACTGAAACTGCGCTTGCGCCGCAATGGCGGGCAACTGCTGCGGCGATGGCAGCGATGCCTTGCCATTAGCTACATATTTCAAAGTAAAAATGCCCCAGATGATGCAATGGCCTTGATGGCGAAAGCATCGCTGTGAACTTGGTCTGACAGACCCCTGGCCCGGCGCATTGCCGGACATTTTGCGCATGGGGGCAGCCCTTCCGCATAAGGCGGCGCGCGGCCCCGCACCACGGCCTCAAGGCCTTGTAAAAGGAGTCCCATGTACGTTTTTGCCTTTGCTCTCCTTCTGTTGGCCCTGCTCACATCTTTGGGCGGCGGCGGCCTGGCCCTGCTGCAATTGTGGCAAGGACGCGAAGACTCCCTGCGAATTGTCGAAAAAGCCCATGTAGTCATCAGCGGCGCACTGCTGCTTTCTTCCGCCATTCTGCTGCACGCCCTGTTCTGGTACGATTTTCAGGTGCAGTATGTGGCCAGCTATACCGACCGCATTCTTCCGGTCTTTTACCGCCTGACCGCATTCTGGGCCGGGCAGCCCGGCTCCATGCTGTTCTGGGCGCTGGCCGTGGGCGTCAGCGGCTCGCTTTTCGCATGTACGCGCGCCTATAAGAACCTGAGTGGTTCCACGCGCCTGTGGTACTGGACATTTTTCTACTCCATCATGGGCTTCTTTGCCCTTATCCTTACCAGCTGGAGCAATCCCTTTATTCTGCAAAGCCCCGCCCCGGCGGACGGCAACGGTCTGAACCCCCTGCTGCAGAACCCCGGCATGATTTTTCATCCGCCCCTGCTCTTTCTGGGCTACGGCGGCTTTACCATTCCCGCATGTCTGGCGCTGGCCCAGGCCCTTTCGGGTCAGGCGTCCACTGAAGGCGCGTGGTACCGCATTTCGCGCCCGGTCATCATTCTCGCATGGCTGTTCCTGACCTCGGGCATCGTGCTTGGCGCGTGGTGGGCCTATATGGAACTTGGCTGGGGCGGTTACTGGGCATGGGACCCGGTGGAAAACGCCTCTCTCATCCCCTGGCTCATCGGTTCCGCAGCACTGCACACCCTGATTATTGAAGACCGCCGTAACAAGCTTGGCCGCGTCAACGTGGCCATGATGGCCCTGACCACGGTTTCTGCCTTTTTTGCCACCTATCTTGTGCGCAGCGGCGTTATTGACTCTGTGCACGCCTTTGGCGACGGCGGTGTGGGCACGCCCCTCACGTGGTTCATCATTGCTGGCCTTGTTATCTCCCTCTGGGTGCCCCTTATAGCTCCCAAGCAGGGCCGCCCCCTGGCTGGTCTGGACAGCCGCGAGGGCTTCCTGACGCTGGTGGCCTGGGTGCTGCTGGCTCTGGCGGCCATCATTCTTGTGGCCACAATGTGGCCCGTTATCAGCAAACTTTGGGCTTCTGCCCCGCGCGGGCTTGATGCCAACTTCTATAACCGCGTCTGTCTGCCCCTGGGCGCGCTGCTCATGCTCATGATGGCGGCCTGCCCCTGGCTCGGCTGGGGCGGCGGTTTGCGTAACAAAAACGCCTTCTTTGCCGTGGTGGCCGTCTTTGTGGCCAGCGGCGCGGCCATCTGGTTTATGGGCTTCCGCCAGCCCACTGCCCTGCTTGGCGCGGCCTCTGCCATCGCCATTCTCACAGGTATACTCTTTCAACTGGCCGACAAATCCGTGCGCAGGCAGCCCAACAGCCTTGGTGCTCTTGGCGCGCACCTCGGCATGGCCCTCATGGCTCTGGGCATCGCCTTTTCCGGCCCGTACAAGCAGGAAAGCGACTTGCACTTTACCGTGGGGCAGTCCCAGAAACTGGCTGGCTACACCGCAACGCTGCTGGAACTGAATGAAGGCACCCGTCCCGGTTACGATTATATTGCCGCACGCGTTCGTATTACCGACAAAGACGGCAAAGACCTTGGTATTGTGGCTCCCGAACGCCGCTTGTACGAAAAATTCGGCAGCATGCAGTTCTCTGAAGTTGACGTGATTCCCAGCTTTGGCAACGAAATATACGCGTCGCTGCTTGGTCTGGACGAAGATTCGCACGTTGTGGTCAAGCTCAGTGTGGAACCGCTGGTCAACTGGTTGTGGATTGGCGGCACCATCATGAGCATCGTACCCCTGATCGGGCTGCGCCGCCGCAAGCAGGCCAGCGCCGCCGAGGCCGCAGAACTGGCCGAAGACGATGATGACGATGAAGCCGGAGCCAACCGCAGGAACGGAGCGGCCTAGCCCGCCGGAGAGCCGCCAGTGCTGGAACTTGTGCGTGTTGCCAAGACCTACGGGGTCAAGGTCATCTTCAAGGATGTGAGCTGTGCCTTTGCGCCCGCCAGCGTGACCATGCTGGTTGGGGGCAACGGCGCGGGCAAAAGCACGCTCATGCGTATTATGGCGGGGCTTTCACGCCCCAGCGCTGGCGAATCACGATTGGCTGAAAACGCCCGCGTGGGCTACCTCGGTCACTCCACGTTTCTGTATCCCGGCCTCACGGCGCTGGAAAACCTCAACTTCTGGCGCTCTGCCTGCGGGCTTGCGTATTCCAGCCAGGGTCTCATGGCCGCTCTTGAGCGTGTGGGGCTTGAAGCCCACGCGCATGAACGCGCCGGAGTGTTCTCGCGTGGTATGGCGCAGCGCCTGAATCTGGCTCGCGTGCTCATGCAGGCACCCAACCTGTTGTTGCTGGACGAACCGGGCACAGGGCTAGACGCCAGCTCTTTGGCTCTGCTTCGCCGTGAAGTGCTTGATGCCCGTGCTCGTGACGCCTGCGTCATACTTATCAGTCATGATCTGGCAGGCGACGCGCCACTGGCCGACCGCCTGCTGGCTCTGGAAGGCCGCAAACTGGCCTACGACGGCTCTCCATCAGGGTACCTGCCCGGTACGGCAGTTGTGTCCAATGTCACGGCTGCAAGCAACGCCGAGGCTGAAACCAGTGACGCAGTTGCAGGCAGCACGTCAGGTGCCCCTCAAGGCCCTGAAAACAATGACGGCTGTATACAGAATTCTGGACAAAACGGCGAAGCCCCGCAGGGAGGCCCACAGTGCTGCGCCTGACCCTGGCTATGGCCCGCAAGGACCTTTCCCTGACGCTGGCGCGCGGCAGCGGTCTGGTGCAGGCATTGCTGCTCGGCCTGCTGCTGCTCTTTGTTTTCAGCCTGTCTCAGGGCGTGGGCGAACGCATGACGCCGCAAAGCGCAGCTGCAGTGTTCTGGCTCAGCTCCGCCTTCTGTCAGGTGCTGATTTTCAATCAGCTTTACGCTCTTGAGGAAGCCAATAACGCCCGCCTGGGGCTGCTGCTCTGCCCCGCGCCCATTCAGGCCGTCTGGCTTGGCAAGGGTTGCGCGGGACTGGTTTTGCTGCTGCTGGCGCAAGTCATATTTCTTCCCGCAGGCGTGGTTTTTCTTGGTCAGGAGTTGAGCGGCCCGCTGCCGCAGGCGCTGGCTGCGCTGGCGCTTACTGATGTGGGCATGTGCGCTATGGGCTCGCTGCTGGGCGCTCTGGCCCAAGGGCAGGCTGCACGCGAATCGCTGCTGAGTATTGTGCTTTTTCCTCTGCTGACCCCTCTTTTGCTGGCGGGCATAAGCGTTGGGGCGCAAGCCCTTGGCGCGCCCAGTGCCGATGGCCCCGGCGTGTGGCTTGGCGTGGCCGCAGCTTTTGACGCCGTATTTCTTGGAGCCGGGCTTCTGCTGTTCGGCCATATCTACGCAGGAGACGAATAATGCCAAAGTTTTCGCCGCTGCCGCAGTTGCTGGCCCTCACGGGCGGCCTGGCCTTTGCCGCCTGCCAGTGGCTCATTTATGCCTATGCTCCAGTTGAGCAGACTTTGGGCCTGCCGCAGAAAATTTTCTACATCCACCTGCCCCTGGCCTGGTGGACGCTCATAAGTTTTTTTGTCGTCTTTCTGGGCTCCGTGGCCTACTTGTGGCGGCGCAATCCCGGTGCCGACCGTTTGTGTGCCGCAGCCGCCGAAGTGGGCGTGCTTTTGAGCGCGCTGGCGCTCGTCACGGGCATGCTGTGGGCGCGGCGCTCGTGGGGCGTCTGGTGGACGTGGGACCCGCGCCTGACCACTACCCTCATCATGTGGTTTATCTATGCGGGCTATCTGGTACTGCGCGGGCTTGACCTGCCGCCGCTGCGCCGCAACGTGGTGTGCGCCGTGGTTGGCATTGTGGCCTTTCTTGACGTGCCGCTGGTCTTTTTATCCGCACGCATATGGCGCTCCATCCATCCGGCTGTCTTTGGCAGCAAGGGCGGCGGGCTGGAGCCGGAAATGCGCCTCACGGTAATAGCCTGCGTAATATCCTTCGGTTTTTTGTGGGCCGGGCTGGTCTGGATGCGCAAACGCCAGCTTGATCTGGCTGCCCGCCTTGATACGCTGCAACAGAACAGGCTGATGCAAGAAGGACTGTAACCGCACCGCACGGCCTAAAATCTCGCGTGCTCCCCACTGGTGCGAACGGACGCGAGGCGGGCTTGCTACGGAGGACATATGGACACCCTGACCTGGATCATCATGGCCAACGCCGCCGTATGGATTGGCCTTGGCGCTTACCTGGCCTTTATGGGGGCGCGCCAGCGCGCTCTTGCCGCACGCCTTGCCCAATGGGAGATTATTAATCATGACTGACAGCCCCAAGCGCACAACTTCTTCGCGCGCGCTTATCATTGTACTGGCTCTGGGCCTTGTAATCATGCTGGCCGCTTCGCTCAAGGAACGTTTTGAAAAGCCTTCGCTTACCGAACAGCGGCGGCCCGGTCCGGCGGCTCAGGCTGGCGGGCAGGACGACGATGCCCAGCAGATAGGCAAGCTCATGCGTCAGGTGGCGGAAAATCCCAACGACAGCACCGCCATGATCCATCTGGTTGAACACCTTGTAAGCGCGCAGAACTGGGATGCGGCTGAAACCTTTGCCCAGCGTGCCGTGACGCTTGATACTGGCAACTCCAAGCCTCTCTACCTGCTTGGCGTCATCATGCACAATCAGGGACGCAACAAGGAAGCCGCCGAAGCGCTTGAAAAAGTGCTTGTCATCAAGGACGAGGCTTCCGTTCGTTACAGTCTTGGCGTGCTGTACATCTATTTTCTTGAAAATCCGGCCAAGGGTGTGGAACACCTGAGCGCTGGCCTCAATGATCCCAAGGCCGCTGAAGAGCTTAAAAAGGCCATGGTGCAGGAACTGGAGAAGGCGCAGCAGCCGCAACAGAACGCCAAATCTGAAGCAGAACAGAGCGCCAAGCCTGAAAACAAAAGCGCTGACAAGGCCGCAAAAGCCAAGGCTCCCGCCGGAAATGCAAAATAAGTTGGCGTCTGCCTGCTTCATCCGGGTTGGCCCGGACGGAACACCCAGGCATTGAACCAGAATGAGCAACTTTCCGGCCATGCCCGACAAAGGGGCAGGATGCAGGCCATAAATACGGGCAAGCCCGCAGCGCTTACACAAGCTGCGGGCTTGCCTCTTTTTTTTACTGGTTGTACCTTTTACAGCAAATATTGCGGCCCCGAGACCGCAACAATCATAGCAAGCGGGGAAAATACCGCCAGCATTGAAGGCGCATCGGCGAACGCGCGCTTTTGTCCGTGTTGTGTACGTTCATGCAAGAATACACAAACGGCGGTGTAAATAGCGCCCGCCATAGAGGCATACGCGCAGCAGCAGCCGCTGTCCGACTATGTATTGGCACGGGCAAACGCCATAACAGGCGTGCCGAAAATTTTGAGAATACACATTCTCAATGTAATCTGCTCCAACGCAGCGCACGCGTACAGCTGGCGCTCAAAAGCAAGCAAGGCCCGCAATGTGCTTCGCGGCAAGAGTTTGTGTCCAGATTCTTGCGGGCATTACAAAAGTGAAACGCTTTAAAACGCCGCATCGGCGTATGCAACGCTGCGGGAACCTACAACCCCGGCGCGAAAATACACCAAGAGGACTTCATGGCCCGTCGTAAAAGCAAAAATTCTCCCGGCTCGGAACAAGGGCAAAAGCCTTCTTCCACCACGTCCAGCAGTGTGGCTCCCGGCACCCAGCCAGTGTCACAGCCAGCTTCCAAGGCTTCCGTCAGGCACGACCAGCCTGAGGCAGCCCCGGCTGGCACCGTGCGCAAAGGCACATATATCATGAGCGTGGCCGTGGCCCTGGTGCTCGGCCTGTATGTGGGCAGCCTGATTCCATCCATGCTGCACGATTCCTCTCCCCAGTCCATGCCGCAGCAGCAGGCGGCCGCTCCGGCTTCATCCGCGCAGGCTCCTGAAAATGCGCGCCCCGCTCCGCAAGCAGGAATGCCGCAAGTTACGCCCGAACTGTCGGCGCGCATAGGTGAACTGGAAAAAGCCGTGCTGGATAATCCCCGCGACGCTTCACGCTGGATCAGCCTGGGCAATCTCTATTTTGACACCGGGCAGCCCCAAAAGGCCATATCCGCCTACGAGCGCTCTTTGTCCATTGAACCCGGCAACGCGCACGTGCTCACCGACCTTGGCATCATGCAGCGCGAACTTGGCCAGTTCGACAAGGCCGTGGCCAGCTTCCGCAAAGCTTCGTCACTACAGCCCGACCTTGAAAACGCCATGTTCAATGAAGGCGTTGTGCTGTACTACGACCTCAAGCGCAAGGACGAAGCCGAGGCTGCCTGGAAACGCCTTTTACAGGTGAATCCCGCCGCGCGCGCGCCGGACGGCAAGCCCGTTTCCGAACTGATGGAGCACCTGCATTAAAACTGAAGGCGCGGCTTGCTGCCGCGCCTCTGGGTTCAAAATACGCCCTTTACCGGGGCTTTGCCGCATACAGCCAGAGGATACAGGCGGAATTATCATGACATACATCCATACCGGCCCCCATTCCGGCAAAAATCACACCGAGGCTCATCAGCCCCGGCGTGGCTGCAATGCTGCTGCGCGCTTGTGCGCCACGCTGCTGTGCCTGTTTTTTCTGGCCGCACTTCCGGGCGCGCTCAGGGCTGCGCCCACAGAGGCGCTGCTTTCGCCGCCTCCCGTCAGCATTCAGAAAAGCATGGTGCCTCCCGCCCTGTCCGCTTCAAGCGCCCCCTTGCTGCCCCGGCTTCAGTATTTCATTGACCAGACAGGCACTATGGACGTGGAAGAAGTGGCAACCCCGGCCAATGCCAGCGCCTTTCAGCCGCTGAACATGAAAACCCTGCCGCGCGCCGTGGGCATCATGTGGCTGCGCTTTACGCTTGCCCCGCTGCCCCAGGGCGCAAAAGCGGGAACCATGCTGCTTGATATGGGGGCCAGCGTGCCCGACGGCCCTGTTCTTTACGAACCGCACGTCAATCCTCTTACTGATAGTGTAGAATGGAGAGAGATTGTTCCAACCCAGCGTGACGTGCTTCTGCTGCCCGAGGCCACCAGCGAACCGCTGACCTGCTATATTCGCCTCGACGGCGTGCCCGGCCTGTGGTTTGAACCCATGCTGCGCACCCCGCAGGACGCCGCCAACAACTGGGGCAGCCTTGCGGGAACAGCGGCAATTCTGGCTATGGGCGTGGTCATGCTGCTCTGCCTTTTGCGCGGCCTTTCTGAAAAAGGCCAGTGGCGCATCTGGACAGCCCTGTATGTGGCCGCTGCCTTGGCGCAGGCCATTATGGGCATGCCCGGCTACGGTTCCGGGCATATCACCATGCTTGAGGCTGCCGCCGTGATAAGCCCCGGTGTGGCGCTTATGCTGCTGCCGCATGTGGGCCGACACCTTTTGCGCACCAAGCAGCGCTCCCGCCTGCTGGACGCGCAGTTTGTGCTGCTTTCTCTGCCGGGCGCAGCCTTGGCGCTGCTGCCCCTCATGCCGGGCTTCAGCTGGATTATTCGCTATCTGGCCTTGTGGCCCATATGCACTCTTATTTTTGTGCCAAGCGCCATCGGCGGAGCCGTTATGGGCCTTGGAGGGGCAAGACGCTTTTTGCTGGGCTGCCTGCTGCCGCCTGCCTTTGTGGTTGCCGGGGTTCTTGGTGTCGACAGCGGCTATGCCGCCAATCTTATGGCGTCCGCCCCTCTGTGGGGCACGGCCCTGAGCGCGCTTATCATCGCGGGCACCGGAGCCCCGCGCGACATGGCCCAGAACAGCGCTGACGACAAAAAACAAAAAGGCAAGAAAAAAGGCAAATCATTGCCCGGTCTGGAAGGCCTTGGCGGCCCTGGCATGTCCGATATGGCGGCCAGAGGCATAGGTGATGCCGATGCAGCCCTTATGATGGAAGACGGGGCCATTAATCTGGATCAGCCGCTGGACGACCCCAATCTGCGCCTTTTGCCGCCATCACCCACCGCCAGCAGCGGCAATGCCTGGAAGCGTGGCGCAGAAGCGCCGCTGGGCACGCCTTCGCAGTCCACACTTTCCTGGGGCGGTGACAACAGCCCCGAAGGTATGCCTGCGCAAACAAGTGCCGCGAACCGGACTGCCCCGTCAGCGTTTTCGGGCGCTGATCCCTGCCTGTGGGAAAATGCCCTGCGCGCGCCTCTTGACCGTCTTATGCGTGAAGGCGCGGCCCTGAACAACTGCTCGCTGCCTCCGGCTGTGCGGCAGTACGCTGAAAACATGCTTGAGGCTGCCACCGATCTGGCGCATGCCGTGGACAATCCCGGTAAAAGCCTGGACCACAGTGCCATTGGCGAGCCCCGCAGCGCTTTCAACCTGCAGCACATGGTGCGCGAGGCTCACGACGCCGTCAGCACCACAGCCGAAAATGCCGGCATAGGGCTGGCCTGGTATATGCCGCCCCTGCTTGGGCACATGTACGAAGGGCAGGCCCAAACCCTGCGCGAAACCCTTTGCTTGCTGCTGGAAAGTGCTGTACGCGCCACCACGCACGGGGCCGTGCACCTTTCTGTCCGGCGTGTACCGGAAAGCGCCGACCCCGGCCACCTGCTCTTTACGGTAACGGATACGGGCGCTGGCATTCCCCCGCGCAGCCGCTCTACCCTCGCCCTCACACGGGCCTGGGAACTCGCCGGAACCAACAACTGTTATCTCAATGTGGAATGCGGCCCCCACGGCACAACCATTTCCTTCACCCTGCGCCTCAAACCGCTGGAACATGAAGCCGCCGCGCCAGAACCGCGTGAAGCCCATGTGACCATTGTGGCCGACAGAGCCGTGGAGCGTCAGGATCTGGCGCACCTGACCGCCGCCCAAGGCCTGCAAAGCACAGAAGCCCGCACCATGCGCGAAGCTCTGGAGCTCAACAAGGAAGCTCCGGCCCTTCTGCTGGTGGTGCATTCGCCTATGGACGGCCCTGCTGAAACCGACGCGCTGGACCGCTTCAGAAATCAGGCGCTTGACGCGGGCCTGCCCTTTTTCAAGGCACTGGCCATCACTGCCGACGACAGCCGCTGGGACGCCCTGGCTGAGTCCGGCTATACCCACGCACTGCTGGAGCCGGTAGACCGGGCCGCTTTTGCTGTGACCCTGCGCGAAGTATTTGAAGAAGCAGGATTTTCCTTGCCTTCCCTCAATGCGCAAGACGTGCAGGAAGCCCCCGATAGCGGGGATGCCCAGGTTGATACTGAAACTGCTGAAACTGTTGATGGGCACAGTCATACTGAAGAAGCCCAAGGCAAAGCCCCCGACACGGCAGAGGCTTCTCTTTCAGAGCTGCCCGACCTTTTCGGCGCAAGTTCCCCCTGGACACCTCACGATGCAAGCAGCATGCGTCTGCCCGACCTTACGGCCCTGCCGCAGATTCTCGGCATGACCGATCAGATGCGCGAAACAACGCTGCCGTGGCCCGAGGCTTCTGATTCCGCCACTTCTGGCCCTGATTCCGCAATGGAACCGCATGAAGACGCGGACGCCCACCTTGACGCCACAGAGGCGACTATGGTTGCGGATGCCGGGGTGCTTTTGCCCCACATGGCTCCCCTGCCGGAACAGCCGGAAGATCCCAATGACCCCGATATGCCGGATCTTTCCAATCTGGAATCCCTGCAACTGCCTTTGCCGGGTATGCCCGAAAACAGCGCCGTGGGTGACGTTGCCGAAAACAATGAAGAACTCTCCGCTGACCTGAGCTTTGAATCTCTTGCCGCTTCAGAAGCCACCACCGCTGACGCTGACGCAAGCGATGCCGCAGATATGCTTGATGGTGCCGACGCGACGGATACCCTCGGCTCCACGGATTCCTCAGGTTCCCCAGATCCCACGGGTTCCACGGATAATTCCATTGACTCTGACGCTTCCAGTGAGGCCGCCGCTTCCGCTGGCCTTGAAGATGGCGACGGTCAGAACCTGATTGAAGACGACACGACGGACGCGACGCCGCAAGCCCATGCAGAGCCTGTGGAAGAGTTGGCCGCCGAGGGCACACCCAAACAGACGGAACAGCCCCAACAGGAGCACAGACAGGGCGAATTCAACAGCGTTCTGCCCGGAGCTGAATCCTTTGTGACGCCTGACAGTGCCAAGGATACTGACACTGCGCACGACGCTTCTGCACCCGACGGTTCCGAACAAAACGCCACGGCGCACGAAGCGTCTGATGCATCTGTAGACGCGGCCGACTTCATTGCCGCTGCGGGGCTGGAAGGCCCTCAGTGGGACACTGAAAGCATTTCGACACCTGAACCCCCTGCTGATGCCACTGCGCCTGAAAACACCCTTTCCGGGCCAGAACAGACCATACCGCAAGAGGATGCAACGCGGCAGCCTTCTGATATTCATTTTTCTGATGGCCAGCCTGATGCATCCACCCCTGTGGGAGATCAGGATTCTCTGGGTCAGCCCGTGCCTGTGCAAACAGGGCCAGCCCAGTCTGAGCCAGCCCAACCTGAAGTGATCCGGCCAGAGCAAAGCCAGCAGGAACCCGCCCAACCACTCGGTGCAAACATTGGCGAAGAAGCCGCCACAGAAGATGTTGTGGCCGTTGAGGGCGAATACCTGACCGAAAGTTCTGATGCGGCAGAAATGCCCGCAGAAGCGCAGCCTGAAGAGCTTTCAACAGCAGAAGCAGACCCCACCAACGCTCAACCGGCCAATGACGGAGCTGCTGAACATACCGCTTTTACAGACGCCATTTCTGGTGTGGACGCCGCGCCGGAATCCCGTGCGGACGAAACAGGTTCTCCGGCGGCAAGTCTGGCCGCTGCCATAAGCAACTCCACCGCGCATGCGGGCCAGCCCGTCATTACGATTCAGGGTAAAATTGGTGAAGCCGTACTGCGGCCAGTCAACGCGCCTGCTGCGTCTTTTGCGCCCAGCGCCCCGCAGCCGAACACCCCGCACGCAGGTGAGGACGTAAAGGCAGAACAGCCTCAGGCCCAGCCGGAAGTTCGCGCTGCGGGCACGGCAGAGACAGCCCAGGCAGCAAGCCCTGAGGAATACCCGGACCGCAATTTGCCCCAACCTGACGCAGCGCTGCACGACAGTCTGAGAGGCGATGAGTGGGTGGGTGAACCCATGCCCATCGGCACGCCGTCTTCCACAGGCGCGCGTACCGCAAGTGTCAGCGCACCTGCAACAGCCTCAGCTTCCCAAACCGCAAAAAACGCGCCGGAATCCCGCTCCTATGTGAGCCCCAGCATGTCTGGTTCCGGCGAATGGGTGGGCGAACCCATGCCCATGACCAAAAGCGCCTCCGCTGAAAGCGCTGAGCGCCCCGCTCAGGCAAGGTCGCTGGCAACGCCAAAGGCGCAGAATGCCAGCCTGCCCGGCACAGACGCTGCGACGTCAGATGCGCCTGCCAAGCCCTTGCGCGCCATCCCCTGGCCCGGTCCCAATCTTTCTGAAACAGAAGGCAAGGGAGCGGCCACTCCAACGGCTGTGCCCGCTCAGGAACCCGTGGCAACGGCCCAGAAGCCCCGGGAGTTGCCTCGCACGGCCACAGGCAGGCTCATACTGAAGCTTCTGGGCAACGTGGCTGCTTCCGAATCAGCACCCGAACCTGTTGCTCCGTCCTCTGCTCCTGCCCCGGCAGGCCTTGAAAAGCCGTCCGGTGCCCCGCGCATTGCCTCCACAAGGCAAGGAACCGACAGCGAACCCTCGTTTGTGGACTTTATCGCAGGTGCAACGCCGCCGCCCGCAGGGCAAGGCGCAGAAAACCATGCGCCTGCGGAACAGCCCTCAACGAGACGGCAGGAAGAAGCGCAGGCCCAGCCCGTGCCGCAGGCAACAGCACCAGCTATGGCGACGCCGCCAGTTCAGGAGGATAAAACCCTCATACAGCTGGTACACCGTCTGGACGTGGCAATGGAAGACGCCCAACGGGCATACAAAGGGGGCAGTTGCCACGGCGTTGGCGAAGCTGCCGGACGCATTGCCAACGATTCCGATGCATTCGGTTTCCGTGTGCTGGCGCGCATGGCCCGCTGCGTGGAACGTGCAGCCAAGGCCAACGACATGAACGCCCTGCGTGATCTCTTGCCCGAACTGTCCGTAGCTGTTGAACGCAACCGCATCGCGCTCAACCCGCGTCACCAGGGCCGATAATATGAATTTATCCAGACTCGGGCCGTCAACCGGATAACGCGGGCGGCCTGAGTCTGGCGTACATTTTCCAACCTGCAATTGCCCAGAACCGGGACAGAAAATCTTTTTTCAGCCCGGCATCTGGCCGTTCTGCCCCCTTTTGGCGTGCGTTCGGCGAATTGCAGTAATAGAACATTTCAATTTTGAAATGCTCAGGTGACTGCGTGAGCAAACGCCCGCCGTGGAGGCATAAGCGTAGCTTCAGCCGTTGCGACGCAGGCTTTAAGCGTTGTGACGAAGGAAACTACGCCAAAAGGCAGCAAGTGTAACAACCCTGTTTTCTCCATACAATCGCTGTCGCCATCCATAAGCCCTTGGGGCAACGGCCGCCGCGAAGCTACGGATGAAGACAGCACTGCTATTTATTTGCGCGATTAAGCGCCGCAATGAGCGTGTATTATTGAAAATGTGTGTTTTCAAAGTTAATCTGCTCTAGAACCAACCCCTCGCAAAGGATATGGCATGATCATAGGAGTGCTGGAAACACTGGCTTTGCTGGCCGTACACATCTTGTCATGGATTGCCGTCTGCCACGCGTTGCTGACCAAGCACGATCCCCGTGCGGCTCTGGGATGGACTGTGACGGCCCTGCTTCTGCCGCTGGTGGGTCCCCTTCTTTACGCAACCTTTGGCATCAGCCGGGCAGAGAGCCACGCCAGCCGCATAATGCGGCGTCAGGAACCGCTTGAACCAGACTATGCCCATCCGCCTTTTCCCAAAACACCGCCGGAAGGGCTGCCCGATTACATCATCAGTATGGAAAAAATTGGCCGCCACCTGACGGAGCAACATCTGTCCGTCGGCAACAGCCTCACTCCCCTGCACAATGGCGACGAAGCGTACCCGCTTATGCTCAAGGCCATTCGGGAAGCCCAAAAGCAGGTTTTTCTCTGCACTTATATTTTCAATGCTGGCAAGATCGCCACAGAGTTTGGTGAAGCCCTGACCGAAGCGGCGCAGCGCGGCGTTGACGTGCGTTTGCTGGTAGACGGCATAGGCATGCTGTACTCCTGGCGCAAACCCTGGAAAAAACTGGCAGAACACGGCGTTCATGTTGCAATGTTTTTGCCGCCGCGCCTTTTTCCGCCCAATTTCAGCATCAACCTGCGCAACCACCGCAAAATGCTTGTTTGCGACAATACCGCCTTTACGGGCGGCATGAATATTTCCGACGACAATATCGCAGCCGGAAAGACCAAGTACGTTCAGGATATGCACTTTCACTGCCAGGGGCCCATTGTCGACCAGCTACGCCGGGCCTTTCTGCTCAATTGGGGTTTCTGCACGGGCAAGTACACCCCGCTTCCTCCGGCCAGCACCTTGCCCGCTGGTGAAAGCCACTGCCGCATCATTATGGACGGCCCCGGTTCAGAAGCGGATGTGCTCAACGACATTTTCTGCGGGGTGGTCAATGCCGCCCGCCAGTCTGTTCGCATCATGACGCCCTATTTTCTGCCCTCGCACGGCCTTGTGTCGGCCCTGCGCAGCGCCGCGCAGCGTGGCGTGGACGTAAACGTGGTCCTGCCCGCCAAAAACAACCTGTTTTATGTGCACTGGGCGCAATTTCGCCTGCTGCCCACGCTGATCGAAGCTGGCGTGCGCGTATGGTATCAGCCGCCGCCCTTTGCCCACACCAAGCTGCTCACCGTGGACTATTATTACAGCCAGGTGGGTTCGGCCAACCTGGATACACGCAGTTTGCGCCTCAATTTTGAACTGAATATGGAAGTGTTTGATCCGCAGTTTTGCAAGCAGATCGCGTCACATATCGACGCGACCATAACCCAGAGCACAGAAATTACTGCTGCAGACCTGAAAAAACTGTCGCTGCCCGTCAGACTGCGTAACGCCGCCTGCTGGATTTTTTCACCCTACCTGTAGGAATCGCTGCCCGCGCTTACGCAACGGGCATTATGCCAGACAAAAACAGCCCGGAAGCTTCCGGGCTGTTTTTGTCTGGTCCAACGCTTATTTTGAAATACTGCGTCTAGAGCAGATTAACTTTGAAATGATGGGATGGCCCCGCCCGACTGAAGCGGGTATGCATAAGGTAGCCTAAAAACCTTTGCAGGAGGCCATCCCAATGAAAGCTATTACCACC
>NZ_JACHGO010000009.1 GCF_014202345.1 Desulfovibrio intestinalis | reverse complement strand
GTCCTTGGGCAACATTCCTCCGGCTGAGTATTTGGAAATCAATTCACCCCAGAAAGTCTCTACCTTCGGGTGGCACTAACTTGGGGAGGTTTACAGCTTCTTCTGCTGAAAGGACCTTAATGAATGAGCTAAGCGCCATGACCTATGCAAGTAGAACAGCTTTGTGAGCGCCCAAAGATTTAGTAGCTGCCAGTATGGGTATCAAGAAGAATCAGTGACAGATGGCCAATAACATCTGACCGACTGGACTGTGCCGAGAGTGCTCCAGGAGGCACAGAAGCCAGTCAAAATGACAAGCCTTTTACTGAGCAGCAGCAGGAAACACCTGCTAGTTCAATATCCTGAAATTATTGACATGAGCTAAAGCCGAGACATGATTTTCCAGGGTATTTACAGTACAAATCCAGCGATTTCGAAGGGCAAAACCTGTTGCTCTCAAGGCAAATCATGAGCAAGACGGGCGACATTCAGAATATTGGAGCCCCAAACAAAGAGATCCCCACGAATACAAGCCGTATTCAGGGGGATCTGCGATTGTATCGAATGGCGCCCTACGATGAGGACTTCAAGGCGTAGTAAGTCGCCTTCCCTTGGCCTTCTTTGGTAACCATACCAACATCGATAAGAGACTTTAAGAGATCGCGCGTCTTATCTTCGCAAACATCCAATTGCTGCTGGATTTCTTTGCACTTGGCAGAACCTTTTTGCAAAATCCCAAGAGTTTTTTTCTGATCAGGGGAAAGAGAATGTTTGGTCGTCTGAGTAGGTAGATCTCCCATTACTGTGGGAGGGAGCCCCTCGTCGAGCGTAGGCTCAATGCAGGTTTCCTTTTTTTCAGATGAGACTTTAATCTCCTTGCCGTCCACACCGGTGGCGGCCAGTAATTCCCATTCCGAAGCCCCTAGTGGCAGATGCAGCCAGAAGGTCTTTTTCTGGAGGATGCAAGCTACTTTGCAGACCTTAAAACAAATACCAACCGTTAATCCATCCTGCGTAGCTTTATGCTGCACGACTTCTGTTCCGAGTTTCTTCTCCAATATTTCCGTACCCCGAACTAATACGATTTCAGTATGCGCACGAATGGAAAACTCCTCACAGCCTCGTGTTTTTGCAGCGGCGGTACCCGCGCTGGGGCCTTCTTGAGTGTGACTGACCATGACCACTCCAAGACCTTGTCTTGCCAGGTTGTCAATCCAGTCTTCAAAAAGTTTACTGACGGTGGTGGAATGATAGATGCTGCCATCGTCCATAAGGGAAGTAAGATTGTCCAGCACGAGATAGCCGCAGTTCTGCGCACGCATGATGTCTTCCACATAGTCACGGAATTTCTGGTCCATAATGGAGAAGGCAAGGTCGTTGCCTTGGAGGTCAAACTTTGAGAGCAGAAACAGGCGATTGCCAATCTCTTCAAGAAGGCCAAACTGATCAAGTCGTTCTGTAAGAAGATCCTGTGGTGTCTCACTATCCAAATACAGAATATTTCTGGATTCCCCTGCAGTAAAAACCTCAAACAACCCTTCACCGGTGATGATAGCCTTGGCAGCGGAAATGCAGGTGATGCTTTTACCGGAATCCTTCAAGCCATGCAGTAAGGTGATACCACCCGGTACAACGATCTGCTTGGTGGTAACATCCGTGACGTTCGTCAGCGGTGTTGCTGTCAAGCCAATGCGAGGTTGAAACAGAGATAAAGAGTTACACGAGGAGGCCTCGTTGTTTTTGCTCTGCTCTTTTGGCTTTTTGAAAATGCCCAGCTTCTGCCCCCATGCCACGAATTCATCGTAGGAAACGCCCCGCTTGACCACCTGTTCCATCAGCCACGTGGGACGCTCAACGGTATCAAGCCACACAGCCTTGTGCAGCAGTTCTTCCTCGGCATCTGTGATGCCTTCCACATGGCCTGTCAGGTCACAGCCTGGCTGGGAGTGCAGAAAAAAGCCAGAATAGATACGGAAACTCTTAGCCTGTGCGCCTGCAATGTAATCCTTGTACAATTTGACTAGCGCCATGCATTCTTTTGTCGGAGCAGGGATAAACACAACCTCATGACCATGAAAGTAATTCCAAGGCAGCACAGAAAGATCATCTCCGAGATGGGCTGTCACAATGCATTTTTCGGCGCTATCGCCTCGGGTTTCGCCAAATATACGCTCAAGGGAAAGGGCTGTGCGCATATCCTGGCAAAAAATAATTTTGGCGAACTGGTACTTGTCCATAAGGTGTTGATTGAGGAAGTGGGCTGTCGGCTTGTATTTCCCCATGCAAAGAACCCCATGACCAACAGTGGCAGGCAGGCAGAAATCATTTCCATTCAACCGATAGCGCAGGATGGCTCCGATTATCTGACCAGCATTGCCGTAGATGTACTTTTTCTCCATCAGCTCAGCGCAAGCCGATCCAGCCGGAAGTCCAGGCAGATGAAGAGAGGCTGGCACATCTTCGATTAGCCGCGATCCACCATTGAGTTCAGCGGTGTGCCTATCACTGGAAAGCTTAGAAAGGTTATCAAAGCTCATGTTCAGGATATTGGCCAGAGTCGCCAAGGCATCCCTGTGGGACAAGTTAAAAACAATAGAGATCAGCCGTGTCCATGTGGTGCCTGTAGTACTGCCATAGTTTATTCTCCAGCGTGGCTTACCATCAGCCTCAACTGAAACGAAGAGCTGTACGTCTTCGTCTCTGGTGAGTGTGACCAGCTTAATGTAGTTGTTATCTGTTTTTTCGTAAAACTGAGAGGTAGCCTCACGTTCAAGAAGCGCTTCAAAAATAGTTTCAAGGACAAGTTCATCTTCTAATCCGTAATTATTCGATATGGTAGCGCCACCGATAGCGGCTCCAAAAGAATGCGAGAAGGGATGCCTCCCCTGTAAGTCAACGCCCATCGGGCAGGTGGCTGACTTATGCGACGAAGGCCATTTAGCAATAAGATGTAAGAAGTCAGTTCGTTTATATGTGCGGTTAAATGAGCCGTGATAGGAATAGTTCCATGCTGGGGTATACGCCCACATTGGAGCCAACGCTGGACTGGCAGTGGCATCCAGCGTTGCATTTTTTACAGGTGTCGGAGTATTGCAATGTCTTTCCTGCGCTCCTCCAAGAGTGGCAGAAGAACATTCACCAAGGGTAATATTCATCTTAAATCTTCTGGCAATATCGTTTATTTTTCTTAAGTCATTCATGTGTTACTCCATGCGTGGGGGCTGGTTTCTTCCAGCCCCCACAGTATTCAATTATGGTTGGTTGATTTCCAGAGTGATGACAGATATTTTTATAGGTTTGTTCCCAAATCCGGTGTTACCAATAGCCGTAAGGGCGGCCTCAAGATTGCTCGTTGATCCATTTTGAACGACAAGAACCTCGCCATCGTTACTGCTTGGGGTTGTGGCTTTTATTCCGTGGTGTTGGGTGATCTCAGTAGGCATATCGCCTCCCAATGTTTATACTTCATAGAAGTGATCGTTAGACGGTGAGTAGGGACTACCAATTTAGAGAAATTTTTATCCTCACATTTCTTGGTGGGGCTCGAGATCTTAGCATCGGGCTACTGCTGCCGAGGTGGCGGGAGAATCCGTCGAGACTCCATGAAATCAACTAGGTCCGTATATGAGTACCGCACCGACTTGCCTATTTTGGAATAGGCAGGGCCACTATGGCCTTTTGACCTCATTGCCCTGAGCGTATGCACGCTCAGTCCTAAGATGCGTGCGGCGTTCTTTTCATTGACCCAGAAGTTGGCAAGTTCGTGTGGTAGGGCGAGTTGTAAATCCGTTGCTGTCGTGTCCATTGTGGCCTCCCAGAAAGAGCGATAGCCAGCATAAACACCAGATTGAAAAAAATAGCACGGACACCAAATGAATAATTTGGTGTGAAACGTAATGGTGGAAAAATGGATAAGAAAAATCATCCTTCAGGTGCAACGTCTGAAGGATGATTTATGAATGAGAGCCAGAATTGGTTGGGCGGGGGGATGTTTTTTTGTATGTATTGCTACAGAAGTGTGCCGTCTGTGTTGGAAATATGGTTGGAAAAAAGAAAAAGCCCTTACGGCTCGTCTCCGTAAGGGCTTGAATTATCTGGTTGCGGGGGCAGGATTTGAACCTACGACCTTCGGGTTATGAGCCCGACGAGCTACCGAGCTGCTCCACCCCGCGACACGGCAACAATTCGTTGTTGCGAAGCAGATATCTAGCCCTTTGGTGGTGAGGTGTCAAGCATAAATTTGAAATTATTTTTTTGAGCCAAAAAAATCATGTGGATAGTGCCACGGTTTGCAGCAGGGATTGAGCGTCGCATGGGGCTTGGATGTCGTGCCTTAAGCTGTGCGTAAATGCGGAGCTGGCGTTGCAGCTAGCGGGTTAGAGGCAAAATGCACATGCATGTTACGAACAGTGTTATTCTAACTTTATTGTTTAAATTTGGTATGTTGAGATGATTAGGAACAATGCTCACGCCGAGTTACGACCACGATCACGAAGAGTCGTAAAATGCTCTCGATGCTTTGAACAGCAAGGTTGTCCGGGCAAAACGCCGAATTTGCTTACATTAGTAACACCTAATCATCTGTATAAAATTAATTAAATTAGATTGTTACTTATGTTATGCACAAATTTTACATGACGTTTGGCTCATTAGCGCACAATGGTGACGACCAGGAAATCCTCCCGGGTATTGGGGCAATCCAAGAACAAAAGAAAAGCAAGCGCGTCCCGTCAGAATGTTCCGGCAGGACGCGCTTGCTTTGAGGTCATTTTGATTTTGAAAATTTTAAATGCTCTGATGTGGCGTTCCCGTGCAGTGGTCGCACTGCGTGGTGCGGATTCTGCCAAGATTATATTTTCGGCAGAATGCCAACTTTGAAATGTGAGGCGTTTTATAATTGGACAGCCTTAAAGCACTCTATCTATGGAATGCCCCCGAAATTTGACCGCACCGTATTGTCGCAAAGCAGGAGGCGGGTATGTCCACCTTTAGCCCTTGATGCTGGCGGTAATCATTTTGAAAATACATTGCACAGAATCCTGAACCCTTTATGCCTCAGCCGCGAGCATCTTGCGGTTAAGCCTTGGCGGGCTTCTTTTTTTCCTCGTATTTGCGCAGCGAGTAGGCGAACACCGTGCCCACCAGAGCTACCAGGGCCAGGCACTGGAAGGTTCGCGGCAGGCCGTGATTGTCGGCCACCCATCCCAGCACTGGCGCGAACACGCCGCCCAAGCTCGTGGCCAGCCCCAAGGTCACGCCCGAGGCAAAGCCGATATTGCGGGCAAGGTATGTCTGCCCCAGCACAACCAGCGAACTGAACGGCACATAGAGCACAAAGCCCAGCAACGGCAGCATTGCGTAGGCTGCGTAAAGGCCGGGCATGAGGCTGAAGGCCAGCACAACGGGCGTCACCAAGGCGAATCCCAGACGCACTATGGCCCGGAAGCCGTACTTGTCGGCCAGAACGCCGCCAAGAATGTTGCTCATGACGCCGAAAGTGGAAAAAATGGTCAGGGCTACGGCTCCGGCGGCCTTGCTTTGTCCAAATCCATTGACCCAGTACAGCGGAATAAAGGTATTGAAGCCAATAAAGAGGATGGAGCGCGTAATGATGGCTCCCGTGAGTTTTGAAAACTCGCGCCAGTTATTTTGCGGGGCATCGGCGTCATTGGGTTTTGCGGCGTCGCCCGACACTTCGCCCTGTGCTTCAGTGGATGCATCGGCGGACGGCGTGCCCATAGCGCCTGGGGTGTTTCCATAGGCTGCCTGCGCAGTCCGTTGAGCCGCTGCCGCAGCCTCGGGGGCAACCATACGCATGATGAGCAACGTAAGAATGGATGCCGTCACTGTGGCGAGCAGGCCAAAAATGACCATGCCCGGCATGCCGAACCAGCTTAGAAAAAAGGTGGCCAGCAGCGGGCCGAGAACAAAGCCAGCGTTGCCGCCGATGGAAAATATGCTCATGCCCGTGCCCTTGCTCTGGCCGGACACCTTGTTGGCAAACCGTGCGCCTTCGGGATGAAAGAGAGCCGCGCCCACGCCGCTGACGCCAATAGCCGCGAAGATGGCCCAATAGCTGGACATGAAGCCCACGGTGGTCAGTCCAAGGCCAGCCAGAAAAACACCCAGCGGTATGAGCCAGGGCTTGGAGAGCCTGTCTGCCATAAGGCCGAAGATGGGCTGAATAATGGATGAAAGGCAGGAGTAGGCAAACATGAGCCCGCCTGTGGCCTGGTATGTCAGCCCATAATGCGTGCGCAAAAAGGGCAGAACAGCGGGGAGAGCCCCGCCGTTAATGTCACAAGACAGATGCCCCAGCGACACGAGAGATATCTTTTTTTTGTCCATTGGGGCACGCTACACCAATGCCATTGCAAAACCAAGAGTCGCAATTTAACTGAATTTTATTATTCAATATCAGTTAGTTATAATTGATGTTCTGGCGCTTTTGACTTTTCTGCCGGATAGAGTTTGGAGGACGGGGCAGCATGAAATTACCAGATCCGCCATCTCAATTTAGCCGTGCGTATTTCGTCGCGCCAGCCGCGTCTGGCCCGTCCGCTGCGCCCCGGTGGATGCCCTGCACGCACAAATATGTTGTTGCCAAGGCCATGTGGCGGCCAAGCGGGGCGCTGTCTTGCTCAAGCCAAAGGTGCCGTTTTAAGCAAGGATGCGCCAGCCGCGCCATTGTTCCATGCCTTGCGTAGTTGCCGCGTCGTTACTGCATCTTTCGCATCGTTGACGCGTCGAGCGGGCTCGCTTAAGCATAAAGCAATTGTATGAACACATGTTATGCCAACGCACGGCCTGTTCCAGCCAGTACGCCTGAAGACTACGCCACCTGCGCAAACATTTGGCTTGAAGCGTCCCTTTTGGCCCACGATTTTGTGGACCCATCACTGTGGAAGGCGCAGCGCAAGGCTATGGAGCAGCACTATTTGCCATCTTCGCAGGTGATCCTGCTCAAGAGCGGCGAGCGTCCACTTGCCTTTGCCGCTTCGTGCAGGCCTGAGGATGAGGATTTGCTGGCAGCGCTTTTCGTGGCCCCGGCCTGTTGGCGCAAGGGGCTTGGCAGTGTGCTTCTGCGGCATGTCATGCAAGGACGGAACAGCCTGCGGCTTGATGTTTACCGCGCCAACACAGGCGCGCTGGCGTTTTACGAAGGCATGGGTTTTGTGCCTGTGGGTGAAAGCGTCTGCGGGCACACCGGGCAGCCGCAGATTGCCATGCGGTGGACTGCGCCCGTACTGCCGCCACGATAAGATTTTCAGAATCTGTATACACAACAGTGTACCATATAAAGCCGTAAATGCCGCACACGACAGCCCGCCGCAAGGCGCGGAAAATCCATCGCGGCGGGAGCCCTCATGAGCCAAGCACCACGCTCGGATGCCAATAGTTCAGAATCCGCCGTACTGCCCCAGGTTGCCCTGCTGGGCACGGGTGGCACCATCGCCGGAGTGGCCGACACCCCGCTGGAGCAAATAAGTTACCAGGCTGGCGTGTTGTCGGTGGAGTGCATGCTGGAAAGCCTGCCCGGCATCGAAGGCGTGGCGCGTATAGCCAGCCGCCAGTGCGGCAACCTGCCCAGTGAGGACATGCGCCCCTGCCATTGGGCCAAGCTTGGCCGCGACTGTGCGCAGGCTTTGGACGATGAAGCCATGTGCGGCGTTGTTCTCACCCACGGCACCGACACGCTTGAAGAATCAGCCTTCTATCTGCATCTGACCATGAACAGCTTCAAGCCCGTGGTGCTCACCGGGGCCATGCGCCCGGCCACCTCCTTGAGCGCGGACGGTCCCATCAATATCAGAGACGCTGTGGCAGTGGCCGCCAGCCCGCAGGCGCGCGGGCGCGGCGCACTTATTGTCATGAACGGGCGCATCATCTCGGCCCGCACGGCTGTAAAGGCCGGAACGCTGGATGTTGAGGCCTTTCGCGCGCTGGAATCCGGCCTGCTTGGCCGCGTCATAAACGGACGCCCCGTGTTCTATCACAGCGGTGAGGACGGCCCAGCCCTGGCCGGGACCTACGCGGTTCATGCCGGAAAGGATAATCTGCCGCGAGTGGATGTGCTCTACGCCTGCGCGGGCATGCCCCTAGACGCGGCGCTTTTTTCTCTGGAACGCTCGTCCGGTCTGGTGGTGGCGGGTATGGGCAACGGATCCATGCCGTCAGATGTTCGCAAGGCTCTGGATCAGGCCGTCAAGGCAGGCAAACCCGTGGTGCGCGCCAGCCGTACCGGAGGCGCTCCTGTGACTGATCTGGAGGAATACGCGTCCTTTATAGCCTCGGGCATGCTCTCCACGCCAAAGGCGCGGGTGCTGCTCATGCTGGCTCTGGCCGAGGCCGGGCGTCAGGGCGCGCACAGCCCGGAAGCGCTGGTGGCAAGTGTGCGCCGGGCTTTCATGCATTGCCGCGAAGTATAGTGTTTTTGCCAAAAAAATGCGCACGGCAGTGAGCAGGCCGCGTGCCTGCTCTTGCTTGGCGTGGACGCAGCGGCATACTGCGTTGGACAAAAATGCGGCCTTTGAGATGCGGAACAATGAAAGTTATCCGCTCCAACAGGCCCATTGCCGCTACTGTCGCCAACGCGCCGGGCTTGCCTGCGAAACGTAAAAGACGCACAATCGCCCTTTGTTTATGTGCCGGGCCTCCAGCCCCGCGCCAATAGCCTGAAGGAGCCGCAGAAGCATGTCCTACCGCTTCATTCCCCAGCTTGAAGATGAAGATATCCGCCGCCAGCAGGAAGAAGGTTTGCGCAGCACTTTCGCTCGCGTCTGGAATTCACCGCAGTACAGCAGCAAGTTACGCGCCTGTGGCCTGAACCCCGGCGACCAGCTGGGACTGGACGACCTTACCCGTCTGCCCACTGTGGATGTGGACGACCTGCGCGAAGGCTATCCTCTGCCACTGCTCTGCGTTCCACCCACTGACGTGGTGCGCATCCACGCCTCCAGCGGCACCACCGGAAAACGCAAAATTCTGGCGTATTCCGCAGCAGACGTGGATACATTCAATCTGCAGATGGCCCGTTGCTATGAACTGGCGGGCCTCACGGCAGAAGACCGCATGCAGATCGCCGTGGGCTATGGCCTGTGGACGGCGGGCGTGGGTTTTCAGGGCGGCAGCGAAAAGCTTGGCATGCTCACCGTGCCTGTGGGGCCAGGCAATCTTGAAATGCATCTGCAACTTTTGCAGGACCTTGAAACCACCTGTTTCGGGGCGACGGCTTCGATGGCCCTTCTGCTGGCCGAAGAAGTGGAGCGCGCGGATCTGGGCAAAAAAATCAAGCTGCGCAAGATGATCTGCGGTTCCGAAGCGCGCAGCGAAAAAATGCGCCAGACCATTGAAGCCAAGCTGGGGCTTGAGGGCTGTTATGATATAGCGGGCATGACCGAAATGTACGGGCCCGGTACGGCCATTGACTGCGACGCCCACAATGGCCTGCACTACTGGGCGGATCTTTTCATCATTGAAGTGCTTGATCCCGTGACCTTGCAGCCCGTTCCCGAGGGCGAAGTGGGCGAAATGGTTGTCACCAGTCTTCGCAAGGAGGCCGTGCCCCTGTTGCGCTACCGCACGCACGACCTGTGCCGCCTTCTGCCGGGGCGTTGCGCCTGTGGGCTGAACATGCCCAGGCATGACCGCATTCTTGGCCGCTCTGACGACATGCTCATCTACCGGGGAGTCAACATTTACCCCGGTCAGTATATGGCCGTTATTGGCGAATTTGCAGAGCTTGGCGGGGAATATCAGGTGGAGCTTACGCGTGACGACCGCGGTCTCGACCACCTGGCTCTGACTGTGGAGCGCGCCCAGGGGGCAGGCAGCGGCAACGACGCCGCCCTGGCTCAGGCTCTGGAGCATCGGCTGCACAAGGCCATACTGGCCCGTATGCAGGTAGAGGTGGTGGATTACGCCACATTGCCGCGCACGTTTAGTAAATCGCGGCGGGTTGTGGACAAACGCTGATCGCATCGGGCGCTTGCACCTTGTGTGCGCCGGATTTTGCCATATGGGCGCCTTCGGAACAAAAGCAGTTTCGAAGGCGCCCATATGGCCTTTGCGAGGTATCAACTTTTTCGCAGCGGCTAACTGCAAAGCATTCTGCCAACTGCCGCCACTTCCTGCCGGATGGCGATGCCCTTTCGGCCATCGGTAAAATCTGTCAGAATATTAATCAATGGATGGTCTTGCGCAACAATACGATCCGGGGCTGCTACAGAACCGTCGTCTGAAGTGGCAGGCGCCTTGTTTTGCCGCAAAAAAATATTTTTATAAAAGCGTGCTCAAAAATCCGCAGTAGACTCTAAAATCTGCCAAGTAAGTGCGTAACATGCTGTATGGTAATAGAAAGTGTTCGTTGTATTTTTAGGTTTTTTATAGCTTTACATATGGATTCAAGACTCCGTGTATCTGTGAAACTTGACAGATACTATTTTTAAGTTATTTTTACAGTGTGACCCCGTCACGCAATCTGTCTTAGAGATTGCCCACCCTTCCCAATTTGGCCCTCTCTCAAGGGCCGGCAAATTGTTTCAAGCTTTTGCCTTTTCCAAGTTTTCCTCAATATCTTTGATTGATCTGGTTGTCCTGCGACGCTGCTACCGCCGTTCTGCTTTGGCGAAAGGCATGCTGTCTTCGCTGGGCACCGGGGCAGAGCCAGCCACACGAGTCGCAGTCTGTTACTTGCCAGAAGCTCTGTCCAAATACATTTTGGGAGTTTACTATGGCTGATCTCGTTCTTACCCGTCCCCAGGGCGGCCAGCAGGCAGTGGTTGGCAATATTGCGGAAGGACGCATTGTTCTTGATTTTCCTGCTACCGACGCAACCCTTGCCCGTGATGGAAACGCGCTGACTTTTACGTTTGAAGGCGGCGCAAAAATCAGTCTTGACGGTTTTTATTCCGACTACACCAGTGCGAACACCCCTGACTTTATCGTGGAAGGGCAGGAGGTTTCCGGAAAGGACTTTTTCAGCGCCCTGGGGCAGGATGACCTTATGCCCGCTGCCGGGCCAACTTCTGCCGAGCGCAGTTCTCATTATGCGGAACATGCGGACGCCAGCCTTGATTCGGGCATCGACCATCTTGGCGGGTTGGATTGGGGTATGCAGACCGCAGGCGTTGCTGCCGACACTCTGGCGGCGGATAGCCTGCTTGCGCGTGATGGAAGCGGGCCGGATGGCAATGATGGTCTGACCCCGATGCCTCCGACGCCCCCGACGCCTCCGGCACCCTCTGGCTATCATACGCGCCTCGTGGTGGGCGCTGATGCCAGTCAGCCTATGGTATTTCAGGCCATTGACGAAAACGGCAATCTGGTCACAGACCCCAGCCAGTTGAGTCTGAATTTTGCGGGTGGCTCCTCCGCGTATTTTAATGCTCCTGTTGTTGACCCTGTTACAGGGCTCATCACCATTACGCTTACGGCGGCGGGACAGGCGGCTCTGGCCGCGGGCAACAAGTTTGATTCCGTGCTTGAAGTGACTGTAGGCGGAAAGACCTACAATATGGATCTGCTCGGCAACGACAGTTCTTCGTATGACTATGTGCAGCGTGAAGGCGAAACTGACCTTGGCGGGCCGTTGAAGGGCGAATGGTACTCCTCGCACGGCAAGGTAGTTGATGAAGAAAGCATCAAGCTGGGCGGCGACAGTTATAACAACGCTCTTGTGGAGCATAGCAAAACATCTGGCAATGCGTATGGCACGCGCAATACCGATATTAATTTTGCTCATGACACCGAGGGCAAGATTGATGTTTCAGCCAAGGCCGAGAACGGCAATGCCTATGGTAACTATGCGCATGCTTTCAAGCACGACGTAACTTCCACCATTGACGCTGGCACAAAGGGCGACGTTAACATGAGCGCCACCTCGGACACGGGTACGGCCATGGCTATGGTCACCGGAAGCGGCCAGGACGACAACGGCAATTTTTATGAAGCGACAGCCAACGTGCGCGGGCGCGACATAAACTTTACCGCCGAAGGCAATGAAATGACGGCGGTGGGCATATGGGGAGCTGGCAAGTCCACCGTGAATGTGGAAGCTGAAGGTGACGTTAATTTTTCCAGCACGTCTACGGGCGGCAGCATCAATTATATGTCTTCGGCGGTTTACGTCAAAGATCAGGCCACTGTGAATATCAGCGGGCAGAATGTCAGCGGTGACGCCAAAGCCTACGCAGGCAGCGGTGCAGACGGATCTGTCATGAGCAACGTATTCCGCACCACAGCAGGCACAACCCTGAATATTGAAACTGCCGATGACGGCAAGTTCAGTGCTTCAGCATATCAGGAAACCTCACCCTACAGCAGCCCCTATTCAGGGGTTGCCTGGAGCGGCGGCAGGCCAGCGGGCTTTACCTCTATGGGGCTTACGGCTTCAGGCAACCTGAATCAGGCGGGTCAGGGCGGCAAGTCGTATATCAATATTGATGCGGGCGATGTGGACATTTCCGCCACTGTGGACGCCGCTTCGTCCAAGGGTACGGCCACGGGCATCTATGCGGGGTACGGCGGCAACGTCAATATCAACACGTCCGATGGCGACAACGAACTGAACATCACAGGCAGCGCGCCCAGTTGGGGTACGAGTATCTTTTCAACCAACTATGGCGTGACCAATATCAACACCGGAGACGGTGACGACGTCATCAACCTCAATGCTTCCGCCCACAATGGCGCAGCGGCCATTGGCCTTGCAGCGCAAGCTGGCGGGCAAACTATCATTAACGGCGGCAGCGGCGATGATACGCTGAACATAAATGCCATCTTTACAGGCACGCAGACGCTTTCTACAGACTATATGGATACCCATGGAGGAGCCTTCGGCATGAATGCTGCCTGGGGCACTGCCGTCAACAAGATCAGCAATGTCAATAATGTAAATATCACTGCTGATGCCAGTGGCAGCGCCGATGGCTGGGCCTACGGCATGTATACCCGTGACGGATGGGGAACCTCTACCCAGAATATTATTGAAAATACAGACAGCGCCATCACGGTGGTTATTACAGCCAAGGCCGGAACCGCTGGGCAGGCCTATGCCATGTATGGCAATGCGGGCGGCATCAATCTTATCCAGGGCGGTAGCAAGGCTGGGGATGTGCAGGGTGACAGCATCACCCTCAACGGAGATCTCGGCGGCTACATCAACACGGTTAATACCGGCAGCGGCAACGACAACATCGAAATCAACGGCAACCTGCGCGGCGGAACAAATACCTTCAACATGGGCGATGGCAACGACATCTTCACGTTGAACGGCAATATCGCTGGCGGTACAAACAAGATCATAATGGGTGCTGGCGATGGGCGTGTGAATATCCACGGGGATATTACCGGAGGGAACAGCAGCATCAATCTTGGCGATGGCGACGATGTGGTGACGGTTGACGGCAATGTGCATGGCAACCTCAGCATCACTGGCGGCGACGGCTATGACCTGCTTGTGCTCAAGGCCGACTCCTACGCCGATTTTATAGCCAAGTACGATACATGGCTGCAAAACAATCTGAGCAGCATTGATGTTGAAGAAATTCACGTGAACATCAACGGGTTGAGCCCTGCGGATGCGGCAGACCTGCACGCCTACCTGAACAGCGGGCATTTTAGCGACTATGTGGTCAACTACTCTGACAGCACAGTGCCCTTCATGACTTCGATGAGCGAGGATATGCCCGACGGCTACCGCGAGGCCGGGCTTACTGGTCAAAGTGAACACGATAGCGGCGACGGCGGCGATGCTTCAAACTTCAGCAATGATATGCACGCCGACAATGTGGATGATGATGTGAACGCGCTGGTTGTGCAGCAGCAGATAGCTTCTGAATCCGGCGGATAGCCGAAGATTCTCGCTTTGGCATACATATGGCCGCCGTCCGGGTTTCTGCCTGGGCGGCGGCTTTTCGTATGCATGAGCGCCAATATGAGCCGTGAACAACTGAGGCGATTGACGTTGGGTGTTGTATAGTGCAGATACGCATATCATCGAAAACGTAATTCACGGCAAAGATCACGCTGCTACGCGGCGGCCGGCTGCGCTGCGCCGCCGGGGCTCATATGTTTGGTCCAGGTGTATGCGCGGCGCTTGTCCTGCCGCCTGGCCAGTCGCTTGCCAAAGCGATTGAACGGTTGTTCACCGCCGGGGCGTTCAAGTGCTTGCCCAAGCGCTTGAACTGGCGCATGCACGGCGCTTGCCCGCAGAGAGACGGCGTGAGACTATAGAACAGCACTGTTTATCGAGTAGGCGAACTTTTCGTTGGAGGCGCAATGTTCACAGGCAATATGTTGACGCTTGGGCTGTTCTGGGCCGGATATATTTGTCTGGCTGGCGGCGCCTTTGCTCTGTGGCTGCCTGTGCTCGGGCTGTTGCCGCTGCCAGTGCTGATAGTTGCTCTCATACTGCGCCATATGGCCGCAGCCCGTCAGGACACGCTTTCAGAAAGCCATGCCCAATGGCAGCTGCACACATTCTGGCTGCTTTTTTTCCTGCTGGTAGTGCTTGTAGGACTGTTTGCAGCTATGGGTATCGTATACAGCGAAGTAGCGGTTCTGGACCTTGTTGAGGGAATAGGCACGGCATACAGCGCCAATCAGATAGATTTGAGCGTGGTTTTAGAGCGCTTTTGGGCAATAGGCGAAATTCGGTATTTCACCTGCGCGGGGTTGCTATGGCTGGTGCTGGCACTGGTATGGCCGCTCAAGCGTGTTTTGCAGGGAGCATGGGCCGTGTTTGCAGGCTGCCCCCCCGCCGGGCTCGGGCGCGGTGCACGGTGGCTGGCCCTTGCGGCGGCAGTGGCCATACAGGGCGGGCTGATGGCGCTTGTGGTGGTGATATAGTCCCCCGCCAGGCAGGTGGTGCAAGGTGCGTTTGAGAATGCGAAAAATGCCAGAGCATTTTACCTTTGAAAAAAGCTAAATGCTGAACGTTGCGCTGTGTGGGTTCAGCCGAAAATCGTACTTTTCGGCTGAACGGCAACTTTGAAATGTAATGCATTTCAAAAGGCATCTGCGCTAGTTCGCTGATACCTCGCGGTGGGCATCTTCCTTGACCTGCCGCATGTAGTTGTACACGGTATAGATGGACACCCGCATGGCCTTGGCCAGATACTGTACCATTCCCTTGATGAGAAAGGCCCCTTCCTCATCCATTATCCGCACAAAATTCAGTTTTTCTTCTCTCGACATGGTTGCGGGGTGTTTGCCCGCCCTGCGAATGGCCGTCTCAATGATGGCATCGCTTGTTTCGCCCAAACAGGAGGGAAAGGCCTCGCTCATTTCCTTGCCGGGGGCGTTTTCAAAGCGCAGCAGTGCGTGCAGAACACCCTGAAAACGCTCCAGATCCGTGAGGTCAAAGTGTATGCACACGGCTCCGATGACTTCACCTTCACTGGTACGCAAAAAGCTTATGGACGATTTGAGCGTCTGCCCCGAAGGCGTGGTAGCGGAATAAGCTATAATGTCCTGCACCTTGTCGCCGCCCTGACGCCACGCCTTGGTAACCATGTTGGTGGCAGGAGCGCCCACATTACGCCCGGTAAGGGAGCCTTCGATATGGATGATGGAATGCTCAAGATCGCTGAAGTCGTGTACCGCCACTTCGCAAAAAGGCCCCAGCGTGCGCGCCACCATGCCCGCCATTCGCTTGGCATTGGCAAAAATGGCCTGCGTTTCGGCTGCGCGGCAGTTGATTTTTTCAGTATCCAGAGAGTGAACGCGCGCGCCTCTGGCTGTGCGGCGGGGGGCGGCTGCGGGCCGCGGTGGAGATATCTTGCGACTTTGCTTGGGCATGCGGGCCTCCCCTGTGGATAACGCCGATAGATCGTGCCCGACTGCCGACGCTTTATATTGAAATTTTACATATGCTACATGAAAAAAACGGCATTGTGTACCCCCCGGCTTCACAACAAAACAATAAAAAATCGGAAGTCTGCATCAAGCAGCAAGAGAGGGCGGGTGTCTCTCGCTTTGGGCAGGAAGCAGGCGGCGGAATACTGCGCAATAAGACCCTGTCTGTAAGGATGTCTTGTATTGTTCTGTGGGCAAAACAGAAGGGCCGGAGCATTTGCTCCGGCCCTTCCCAGATTTGATGACAACCCCTGCTTCGCAGGTTTTGCACCGCTATGGCCAGCAGGGCCGCCGTGCGGAAGTGCACGAAAATCAGTCAGCTATAACAGCGCGGCAAGGCCATGCCCTGCTTCTGATTTCCAGTTGTGCGGGCGTTGCCGCACACGCTTTGCCTGCTTTGCCGGGGCGCAACCCTACGGCTTTCTGGGTTCTTTGGTCAGGTCGTCAGTGCTTTCCTTGGCGTGGCGCACAAGAATGGCAGCAGCGCCGGGCGTTTCGCCAAGGCCTTTCAGGTGGGCGTCAACCTTGATTCCTGCTTTTTTGAGCTGTGTGGCCCAGGAATCGTCCTCGTCGCCTGCAAGGTCGTTGCGGGCGTGGTCGCCAGCTACCAGCATCAGGGGAGCGATAACCACATGCTTGATCTTGGCGGCCTTGAGGCCTTCAAGCATGTCGTCAAAATTGCGCGCCCCTTCCACAGTGGCCATATGGATATTTTTGTCAGTGGACTTGAAGACAGCGTACACGCCTTCAAATGCCAGGTCGGCGCGGCCGTGGCTCTGGCCGTGACCCATAAGCACAAGGGCGGTATTTTTGCCGCGGGCGCTCTTGGTGTCGGCCTTGATGGCAGCCAGCAGTTCCTGGGCATCGCCCTTGGATTCCAGCATGGGACGGCCCATAAATACGGACTCAAAGCGGCCGGGATTTTTGCTCACGTCAAGCAGCACGGCCCGTTCCAGAGCGGTGAATTCCTCACCGGCCAAAACGTGCAGCGACTGCACGCGCACAACTTTCACGCCGTCCTTGGCCAACTGGGCCAAGCCGTCGCTGATGCCGCCCACAGGCTGACCCTGTTCGGCCAGTTTTTTACGGATGATCTGTGAAGTGTAGGCCCAGACCACAGGCGCGCCGGGGAAAGCTTTTTTGAATTCCGCATCCACAGCCTTGAAGGCGGGCTGAGCCTCGGGAACGCTGGTTCCAAAGGCCACCAGCAAAATGCCTTCCTTGGGTGCGGCTTCACCGGAAGCGTGGCTTGTGCCGGTAAGGCTGAGCGCCGCGAGCAGCAGCAGGAGAAAGAGTAGTGGGCGAAGCCCGAAATGTGACAGGGTGCGTGGCATGGCAACCTCCTCAATATCGCGTTGAAAGGTTCGCAAAAGGGCTCTGGCCCCGGCGGATGTTCGGACTTGAGGGTTGTGGGGCTGTGTGCCCGCGCCTTGGTTTCGCCTTCACCGCTTGCGCGATTGGCTGTCAAACGCCGCCCACCTTGAGCAGGCGAAAAGAAACCTTGTCCCCTCTTACCGCAGCGCGACTGTTTTCGATTTGCACGAAATTCCCCGCCAAAAGAGTACAGGACAACAGGGCGCGCCAAATGTCAAGGAGGGCAGGCGGTTGCACTGCGTGTTGTCCCCAAGTCCTGTTGGGTGGCCGCTTTGTGGCTTCCTTGGCCGATCTGAGCTTATTTTTCCTTGTTCTTCCGTCAAATTTCTGCTACATATGCGACCTCCCTTTAAAAAGGGAAATCATGTTTGGAGGCTGGACATATGGCAGGCTTGGAAACCGGGCACGAAACCGAAATGAATTTCGAGAGTGCTCTCGAAAACTACCTCACTTCCGATTTTGGCGACCTTGAAGAAGGCTCTATCACCAAGGGCGAAATCGTTCGCGTGGACGAAGACAATGTATTGGTGGACGTGAACTTCAAGTCCGAGGGTCAGATTCCCGCGGCTGAATTCCGCGATCCCGCTGGTAACATGGTCGTTGCCGTGGGCGACAAGGTGGACGTGTACGTTGTTCGCAAGAACGAAAACGACGGCACCATTACCCTTTCTTTTGAAAAGGCCAAACGCATGCAGGTCTTCGATCAGCTCGAAGACGTGCAGGAAAACAACAGGGTCATCACCGGCCACATCGTACGTCGCATCAAGGGCGGCTACACTGTGGACATCGGCGGAGTCGAGGCATTTTTGCCCGGTTCTCATGTGGATCTGCGCCCCGTGCCGGACATGGACGCCCTGGTCAACCAGGAGTTCGAATTCCGCGTGCTCAAGATCAACCGCCGCCGCAGCAATGTTATTGTTTCGCGCCGCGTGCTGCTTGAAGAAGAACGCGATTCCAAGCGTCAGGATCTGCTGCGCACCCTCGAAGAAAACCAGACTGTGCAGGGCAAGGCCAAGAACATCACCGAATACGGCGTGTTCGTGGACCTGGGCGGCCTCGACGGCCTGCTGCACATCACCGACATGAGCTGGAAGCGCATCCGTCATCCCAAGGAAATGATCACCATCGGTCAGGAACTGACCTTGAAGGTGCTTTCCTTTGACCGCGACAACAACAAGGTCTCCCTGGGCCTCAAGCAGCTCGTGCCCGATCCGTGGCAGGACATTTCTGCCCGCTTCCCCGAAGGCGCCAAGTGCTCCGGCAAAGTCACCAACCTGGTTGACTACGGCGCATTTGTTGAGCTGGAAGCCGGCGTTGAAGGTCTTGTGCACATTTCTGAAATGTCCTGGACCCGCAAGCTGCGTCATCCTTCCCAGATGGTTCACACCGGCGACGAAGTCGAAGTGGTCATCCTGGGTGTGGACGGCGACAAGAAGCGCATCAGCCTCGGCATGAAGCAGGTGCGTCCCAATCCTTGGGAACTCGTGGCTGAACGTTATCCTGAAGGCACCGTGCTTGAAGGCGTTATCAAGAACATCACCGAATTTGGCATGTTCATTGGTATCGAAGACGGCATCGACGGCCTCATTCATGTGTCCGATATTTCCTGGACCAAGAAGGTGCGTCATCCCAACGAAATGTACAAGGTCGGCGATACCGTGCAGGCCAAAGTACTGACCGTGGATCAGGAAAGCGAAAAGTTCACCCTCGGCGTCAAGCAGCTGGTGGACGATCCCTGGGGCCATGTGCCCACCACCTACCCCGTGGGTTGCACCATCAAGGGCATCGTGACCAACATCACCGACTTCGGCCTCTTTGTTGAAGTGGAAGAAGGCATTGAAGGCCTGGTGCATGTTTCCGAGCTGTCTGGCAAAAAGGTCAAGACCCCGGCTGAAATCTACAAAGAAGGCCAGGAAATCCAGGCCAAGGTCATCCACGTCAGCGCTGAAGAACGCCGCCTTGGTCTGTCCATCAAGCAGATTCAGGAAGTGGAAGAACGCCGCAAGCCCAAGGAATTCCATTCCGGGCCGCAGGAATCGGGCCAGAGCCTGGGCGACTTGCTCAAGCAGAAGTTCGAAGAAAGCGAAAACGGCTAGTCCGTTTTTAGAAAAAGATATGAAGGGCGCTTCCACTGGGAGCGCCCTTTTTGTATCATTCGGTTACCGGAATATCTGGCGAGCGCCTTTGTTGTGGTGTATTATGCTCGACTACATGCACATTCTTTCTTGCCTTTTGTGTTGCTGTTCTGCCTTTACACACTTCATGCAAAATGCCGCTACTGAAAATGCCTGCAGGCCGAGTGATAATTTATGAATAATTTAAATATATTCGATTTGAATATGGTGCTGGACATGCTGCCCAACGCCATCTTTCTTAAAGATGAAAATCTGCACTTTGTTTTTGTGAACAAGGCTTATGAAGTGATGTTCGGCGTGAGCCGGAATTATATTCTGGGCAAATCAGTGTTGGAGATGGCTCATCTGCCCGAAGAAGAGCGGGAAATGTATCAGGCTGATGATATGGCCACCCTGGATAAGCAGGAATTCAACCACCATATTTTCAGCTACAGGTTCGCGGACGGCAAGATGCACACATGCCTGCACTGGAGCGGCGGATTCACAGACGAAAACAATGTGCGTGGGTATCTGGGCGTCATCGTAGATATTACAGAGCAAAGCCGCACCATCGGCATACTGCGGAGCCAGTTGAACTCAATGGTCACCAAGGTCAAACTGGCAGACGAAAGCAGCCTGACTGATTCCCTTACCCAGTTGCAGACTAGAAAATACCTGGACCTTGTGCTGGACAAATACGCCAAGGTGGAAAAAAGGCCTTTCTGCTGTATTATGCTGGATGTGGACCGGTTCAAGGATATTAACGACACGTTCGGACATCTGGCGGGCGACAGCGTTCTCAAGGATGTGGGCGCGGCGATCCGCCAGTGTGCGCGCAGTAATGACATCATTTGCCGCTATGGCGGTGACGAATTTGTGGTTTTATTGCCAAACTGCACGTTTAAAAAAGCCGTGTCTGCGGCAGAAAGAATACGTACTGCCGTGGCTGGGAGGGTTGCCAGACCAGACGGAAAGCCTGTGAGCGTAAGCCTGGGTTGCAGCGAACATGACGGACACGGTGACGGCCTGCGCACGCTGCACGAGGCAGACAAGGCTTTGTATGCGGCCAAACAGGCTGGTCGCAACCATGTATGTGTGGCGCCAGTGTAGGTAACAAACAACACGCAACACGGCTGGAGCAGCAAACCTTATACAACTATAATCAGCTCCAGTTCATGCCTGATCTAATGATGCGGCCCGCCAATTATCCCTGCTTGCCTCGCCCTTCCCGATCAAAGCCAGTCCGCTCTGCTGACATTGCATGGCGCGTTGCACCCTTGTGTGCAGATAAGACGCGGGCAAAAGCGCCGCCGCATCGCCTGTCGGGAACTGTATTCTTGTGCGCTGATAAGTCCGTTCAATGCCAGCATATTCTTTTCTTGCCTGATTTTTCTGCACATCACCAAGCCACCAAACTATCTTTTCTTGCCCCCATTTTTTCCATTCAAAGCCAACCTGCCATTGGCATTGCGCGGCGCGCAGGGAGATCGCCGAGCGCAGCGAGGAAGCTCCCGGAGCAAGAGCCGCGCAGCCCTCGCAAACGCAAAGTATTTACAAGTCTCAGGGGGTAGTCCGGGGGGAGTGCAGAGGGGGCCTCGGAGGGGCGCAGCCCCTAACAGGCCCCTTCTGCCGCGCGCCGCGCAGGCGGCCCAAATGAAAGAATCGGAGCGCCCGGTACTATAGCGATTGTTTTATATTAGATGACGGACTGTGATCGTTATGCCCAATTAACCTATGGTCAAAATAAAAGCCGCCCGGCGCTAATCCACACCAGGCGACTCTTTATATGCCGTTTTGTCATTTCTGCCGCTGATGCGGCATCCTTACTCCCTATTCAGGAAACAGGGTCTTTTTCAGGAATGTGTCTATCTTGTCATCATTGCCCGTGACGGAATCATAGGCAGTCTGGAGCGAAGCGGGCCATTCCTTGTCGCTGGCATCGCTCATGAACATAATAAGATAGTCATTGTCGCCCACCACATCCACATTCATAAGAACGCGGTTATTGGTGACAGTGAAGGTCCATCCGCCGTCTTCAGAAGGTTCGGGCGGGGTGCCTTTCAGTTGTTGTGAAAGCTTGGCCGCAAAATCCTTGTCAGAAAGATTTTTGGCTTCGCTCTTGGTGAAGAGGGCAATGGAAAAGAAGGCGTCTTTCGAGGCCGTCACGGTGACGGTGCCGTCCTTTTCCTGAACTTTGCAGTCGGCGGGTACATCTATGCTGAAATGGGCGAACTTCATTTCCTTGGCCTGCGCGGGCAGGGACAGGGCCAGAAGAACCAGACAGCAAACGGGCAGCATGAGAAATTTTTTCAGCATTTCGTCCTCCTGTATTACGGGCGTTGCTGGGCAAGCTTTGTCATGCTGTTTCGGATTTGTCCATAAAAAAATATAACAATAAAAACTTAGTTAATTCAGTGCATTGTTTCTATCTGGAAGTGATGATTTTGTGCAACAGGGGAGCCAGCTCTGGCGTTTTACTTTTAATTGAATTGAAGGCCCCTGTGATGTCTTCTGGCCATTCTGCCCTGTCCACATCGGTGAAAAGTTCGATCACATGCTTGTCGTCGGCCATGACGAGCACGTCAAAGGGGACCACAGCAATTTTAACCAAAAAACCCCAGCCGTCTTCGCCCACCTTGCTGACAGGGCCGCCCTTGAGGCTCTGAGACAACTTCCGGGCGTATTCTTCCAAAGAGATATTTTTGTCACGGTCAACGATGTTGAGGGTGAAAAAATGGTCTTCTTCGTCAACCACAAAGAGAGCGCCGTCACGGGTCATAAAGTTGCAGGAATCAGGAATATCGGCGGTCACTAGGGTCAGGTCGTAAGTCTTGGCGGCGGCGTGAACAGAAAAAACCGGCAGGCTCAGGGCCAGCAGCAAAAAAATGAAAAAACGCTTGTAGAGCATTGGATATTCTCCGGGGGCATGAGCCCGAGGGGGTTGTGAAAGGCCTATTACCAGAATTTTTATATGGCAGGAGGGCAACCGTGTGTGCGGCCAGCCCTGCGCGAACCTCTGTAATCCTCGCAGGGCTGGCCGGTGCAAAAATACTCGGTCTAGAACTGGTACAAAAAGGCCGGGGTTCGCGGGTCAGCCTGCCCGCCAGCGGAAGACATCCCCACAAGGGCGGCAAGACCGTTAATGGCGTCCGCATCCAGGCCAAGCATGGCCGTGAGGCCGCGCCCCAGCCAGTTGCCTTCTTTGGGACGGGTCAAAAGCTTGCGGTCAACGGGCACGCCAGTTTTTTGCGCCAGCCAGCGCAGCGCCTGATCGCGGCCGCCCATTTCGTCCACAAGGCCAAGCTTGAGGGCTTCCTGTCCTGTGTAAACCTTGCCGTTGGCCAGTTTTACCACCTGTTCGCGGGGCATATTGCGCCCTTGAGCCACAATATCCACAAACTGTCCGTACATATCGTTCAGCAGGCCCTGAAAATAGGTGCGTTGTTCCGGCGTCATAGGCCGCATGTATGAAGCTGCGTCTTTATAGGTGCCGACCACCAGAGTTTCCTGTCCCACGCCAACTTTATCCATAAGACCTTGAAGCTGGGGCACGTCCATACGCACACCGATGGAGCCTGTGACTGTGGAGGGGTTGGCGAACACGCGCTGCCCGGCCATGCTGACCATAAGGCCGCCAGACGCCGCCACGGACCCCATACTTACCGCCACGGGCATTTTTTGCGCAAGGGCTTTCAGGGCGTCGTAGACTTCCTGCGAAGCAGCCGCGCCGCCGCCGGGCGAGTCCACACGCACCAGAACGCCTTTTACTGAAGGATTGCGGGCAACCTTGCGCAGCCATTCCAGGGTCGGCTCCACATTAAGTATGGGGCCGTTCACCGAGACCAGGGCAATCTGGCTGCCGCCGCCCGTGAAGCCGCCTTCATCTCCAGTGGCTTTGGTAATAAAGCCGCCCAGCAGACCAAAAAACAACACTATACCGCACCAGAAGATAATGGGGTGACGCTTACGGAAGGGACGGTGCAGCAGATTCTTCCAAACGCTTGCCGGAATCTGCGCCAGTGGGCAGGCGGCTGCGCAGGGGGCGTCTGTCGCCTGCTGCTGAACAGTCTGAGGCGCACAGTGCGCGGTATTGTTGCCATTGGCAGGCGAGGGCATGGCCCCTGCCATACACAGGGGCTCGTCTTGAGAAAAGTCTTTATCAGTCACTTCTTGGTCGTCCTTATGCGGAAGGGGCCAAAGACCTTTTCCACAGTATCCGAGGCGTAAAACGCCTACAGTTTGGGCTGCATGGCTTCGGGCCACAGCTCAGCGGCCTGTTCACGCAGCAAATATTTCTGAATTTTGCCACTGGCTGTAAGAGGAAAGCCACTTATCATGGCGACGTATTTGGGAACTTTAAACCAGGCTATCTTGCCCCGGCAGAAGTCGCGCACGTCTTCAGGCTGAATTTCCACGCCGGGGCGGGGAATGATAAAGGCCGCCACTTCTTCGCCATACTTGAAGCTGGGCAAGGCCACTACCTGCACGTCCAGCACGCCGGGCATGCCCATGAGGTATTCCTCAATCTCGCGGGGGTACACGTTTTCGCCACCGCGGATAATCATATCCTTTATACGGCCCGTGATGCGCAAATAGCCTTCTTCGTCCATCACGCCCAGATCGCCGGAATGCAGCCAGCCTTCAGGGCTGATGGCCTTGGCCGTGTCCTCGGGCATATTGTAGTAGCCCTTCATGACATTATAGCCCCGGCAGAGGATTTCTCCAACCTGGCCGCGCGGCAGCTCTTCGCAGGTTTCAGGGTCTGCCACGCGTACTTCAATGCCCGGCATGGCGCAGCCCACAGTTTCACAGCGCTGCTCCAGCGTGTCGTGAATGTCAGACTGCGTCATGACCGGAGAACCTTCGGTCAGGCCGTAGCAGATGGTGATTTCCTTCATGTTCATGTCGCCAATGACGCGGCGCATGAGGGGTTCGGGGCAAACGGAACCGGCCATAATACCTGTGCGCAGGGTAGACATGTCAAAGCGGTGAAAAAGCTTGTGCTCAAGCTCCGCCAGAAACATTGTGGGCACGCCGTAAAGGGCGGTGCAGCGCTCGGAATCGACGGCGGCCAGAACCTTGAGCGGATTGAACGACTCAAGAATAACCATTGTGGCCCCGTGGTTGACGCAGGCCGAAACGCCCAGCACGCAGCCGAAGCAGTGGAAGAGCGGCACGGGCAGGCACACGCGGTCATTGGGGCCAAAATTCTGGTGGCGTCCTATCCAGTAGCCGTTGAGGCCCACGCCCACATGGGTAAGCATGACCCCGCGCGGAAAGCCCGTCGTGCCCGAAGTGTACTGCATGTTGATGACGTCCCAGGGGTGCAGGGAGTCCTGCCGGGCCTTGTACTCGTCATCATCCACCATAACGGACAGAGAGAGAATTTCGGGCACGGAATACATGCCGCGGTGCTTTTCCATACCCAGAAAGCAGACGCGCTTCAGGTGGGGCAGGCTTTTGCACACAAAGGACTGGCGGGCCTGCACGCGCAGCTCCGGCGCAATGCGGTACAGGGTTTCCAGATAGTCGTGGTCACGCACGCTGTCTATGAGAAAAAGATTTTCGCATTCCGAGTGGGTGAGCAGGTAGCGCAGTTCGTGTTCACGGTAGTTGGTGTTTACCGTAATAAGAATCGCGCCAATTTTGGCTGTGGCAAATTGCAGGGCAACCCAGTAGGGCACGTTGGTGGCCCAAACTGCCACCTTTTCGCCTTTCTTCACGCCAAGAGCCATAAGCCCCTTGGCAAAGCGGTCGACAATCTCGCCGAATTCCCGCCATGTCTGGCGGAAATCACGGTCGGCGTAAACAAGGGCCTCATTGTCAGGAAAGCGGCTTACCGTGTGGTCGAGAATCTGCCCCAGTGTCCATTCGCGCAATTCAAACTGGGCTTGGCGCTGGCGAACTTTTTTTTCCATATTGTCTCCTGTGGTGCGCGTGCGGCAGCCGGTCGGGTGGAAATGTTTCAGTTGGGCCTACGAATTGTAGGTCACGGCCAGAATTTCCACGGGCTCGTCACTCGCCGCGCCCACATAGTGGGGCACGATGGAATTGTAATAGATGGTCTGGCCGGGCTTGAGCACATGGTTTTCGCGTCCGTAGACCACCAGCAGCTCGCCCTTGAGCACAAAAATAAATTCTTCCCCCTGATGCGAACTGGTTTTGCGCTCGCCGCCGTCAGGGAAAATGCGAATATGAAAGGGCTCCATATTGCGGTCGTTCTTGCCCTTGCCCAAAGGCTGATAGGTGTAGCTGGGGCGGGGGATGCGGCCAGTGTGCAGGGCGTCTTCGCCCTCACAGGTATTGTCGATGCAGCCTATGATGGGGTCGCGGGTGAACTGGTCGTCCAAAAAAGTTCCCAGGCGAACGCCAAGAGCGCGAGCAACTTTTTGCAGGGGGCCGATACTGGGGTAAATGGCGTCACTTTCCAGCTTTTCCAGATAACACTGGTCGAGGCCGGTATCCCGGGCCAGGGTTTCAAGGTCAACTTCGCGTTCTTCACGGAATGACCGGATACGGGAACCAATGGTGCGGGCAGAGGGCATGGCGGGCTCCTGACTGTGCCCGGCCTGGATACACTGATACACGGGCTATCCGGGCGGGTTTTGTAAGGTGATTGGTAAAAGCAATATTGCGCCAACCTAGCTAAAAGCTGCGTCCCCCGCAAGCATAGGTATTCTTGTGACTGCCCGGCAGCCCCTGCTGACATGCCGTGCCTTGTGCGTTACTGTGCAGCATGAGCGAAAAATATTCAGTACGGCGGGCTTTTGTGGCTTCCGGCCAGGTGCAGGGCGTGGGTTTTCGTCCCTTTGTCTACAGGCTTGCGCACGAAGGCGGCCTCACGGGAACCGTGGGCAATACTTCGGAAGGCGTCCGCATGGAAGTGCAGGGAACGGAAGATGCGGTAAGCCTTTTCGGCCTTCGCCTGCAGGCGGAGCTTCCTCCCCTGGCCCGTCTTACCGGGCTCAAGCAGGAAGACATGCCTTGCGTTCCTGACGAGGATGCCTTTGCCATTGTGCAGAGCAGCGGCCACGCCGGGCATAGCGTGCTGGTCAGCCCGGATGTGGGAGTGTGCGCCGATTGCCTGGCTGATATGGCCGACCCGGAAAATCCGCGCTACAAATATCCCTTCACCAACTGCACAAACTGCGGGCCGCGCTATACCATCACTCGCTCCATTCCCTATGACAGAGCCGTCACGTCCATGAGCTGTTTTCCTCTTTGCCCCCGTTGCGCGGCGGAATATGGCGATCCGGCAGACAGGCGCTTTCATGCACAGCCCGTGGCTTGTCCTGTTTGCGGGCCTGCCCTCTGGTTTGTGGATAAAAAGGATGTTGCGGCAGGCCGTACCTGCCCCTCTGCGGTGGGATCTTGCAGCGGCGCGGCAGTTGAAAATACGCAGGGTGCTGATGCGGGACAAAGCAGGGAAGCTCTTGCCAGCGCGGCTCTGGCCTGTTCCGGTCAAGCGCTGCTGGACGGCGGCATTCTGGCCATCAAGGGGCTTGGCGGGTTTCAGCTTGCCTGCGACGCCCGCAACGCCGCCGCCGTGGATACACTGCGGCAGCGCAAAAATCGCCCGCACAAGCCGCTGGCGCTGATGGCCCGGGATATTCAGGCAATACGCTCTTTTTGTGACCTCACGCCAGAGCACGAGGCCCTGCTTGCCTGCCCGGAAAAGCCTATTGTGCTTTGCCCGCGCCGGCAGGACCAGGGGGCGGACGCTCTGCCGCCACAGGTGGCTCCCGACTCGCGTCATGTGGGTTTTATGCTGCCCAACACGCCCCTGCACAGCGTGCTTTTTGACTGGCTGGCCGCGCAGGCATCGCAGTCTCCGGTTCTGGTCATGACCTCGGCCAATGCCGGGGGGGAACCCATTTGCCTTGGCAACAGAGAGGCGCTTGAGCGCCTGCCGCACCTTGCGGATGCCTGGCTGCTGCATGACCGGGATATACTGGTACGGGTGGACGACAGCGTTATCACCCTGCAACCGCAAACTGGCCCGGCAGCGGCTGCCGCTTCCCCTGACGCAACGCAGCCGGGCCGGAGTGAACCGCTTTTTTACCGCCGTGCGCGGGGCTATGTACCGCGCCCTGTATTTCTGGCTGACAATGTGGAAGCCGTGGAAGCTCCGCATACAATGGAGATGTCCGGTACGCCTGACACGCTTGGCACCTCGGGCGCACCTAGTACTTTTGATGCGCCCGATACTCCGGGAATGCAGCATACAGCGGAAACGCCCGGTACACCCAGTATGCCTGATACTCCTGACGCGCGCGGTGCATCGGGGATGCGAGATACTGCGGACACAGCGGGTGTGGCGGGTTCCGCCAGTGCACAGAAAACAGCAAAAAGCGGCAAAACCGTGCCAGCCGCTCCCTGCGTTCTTGGAACCGGGGCTGAGCTCAAGGCCACATGCTGCCTCACGCGCGGCAACGAGGCCTTTGTGGGACAGCATGTGGGAGATCTTGAAAATCCTGCAATTTTCGGCTTCTATGAAGAAGTTATTGCCCATCTGGAAAAACTTCTGGAGGTTCGGCCCCAAGCTCTTGTTTGCGACCTGCACCCCGATTTTCTTTCCACCCGCTATGCCGAAGCCCGCGCAGCGCGGGAGGGGTTGCCCCTGTGGCGCTTGCAGCACCATGCGGCCCATGCGGCCTCGGTTCTGGCCGAAAACGCTTGCTTGGAACCAGCTCTGGCCTTGTGTCTGGACGGAACAGGCCTTGGCGACGACGGCACAGTCTGGGGGGGAGAACTACTCTTTATGGATTTGGGCAAGCCCGAATGGCGGCGGTTGGGGCGATTGTCGCCCTTTGCATTGCCCGGTGGAGACGCCGCCGTGCGTGAGCCGTGGCGCATCGCGCAGGCCTTGATCCGGCAGGGTGCGGACTTTGGCTATATGGATGCTGAAGCTGCGCTGGCCTTCGCACCCTGGTTGGCAGAGCACGCGCAGGCCTCGCGCGCTGTTGGGGAAATGCTGGCGCGCGGCATCAACTGCCCTGTAACGTCCAGTTGCGGGCGGCTGTTTGACGCTGTGGCGGCCCAGCTTGGGCTGTGCGCGGCGACAACCTACGAGGGGCAGGCGGCTATCAGGCTGGAGGACGCGGCCAGCCGGGCGGGAGGCCCGCTGGGCGCTGTGCTGGCTGGCTGTGCGGATTTGACGGACATGCGGCGCACATCAGGCATGGTCTGGCCTGTGGGCATGGCCTTGTGTGACGGCCTGCTGGAAATGGACAGCGCCGGACTTTTCGCCAAGGTTGCGCAAAGCGTGACGGAAGGTATGCCCGTAGCCGAGGCGGCTGGGCGCTTTCATCTGAGTTTGGCCATCGCTTTGGCTGGCATGGCCGGAAGGGCTGCGCGGTCGCTTGGCATTACAACGGTGGGGCTGAGCGGCGGCGTCATGCAGAACGCCATTATGGCGCGATTGCTGCCTCGGGCCCTGGACTTCTTTGGATTGAAGGCGCTGGTCCACCATGAGCTGCCGCCTGGTGACGGCGGCTTGTCTCTGGGGCAGGCTGTGTGGGGCAGAAGAATGCTGGCTGCTACTGATGAAGCATTTCCAGCGTAAAAATACTCAAGCGGCTGCGTGAGCCGTCAGACCCCGCAGCCGCCTAAATATTCTCAAAGGGAACTACTTTTTCTACCGAAAGCCCGCCACAGCACGTCCCTGCTTGAGCGACAGACGGCCCAGGGGCAGATCGCGCCACCACAGGGCAGCCTCGCGTCCCTGAAGTCCTGTCTGGCGGCTTTGCCCGGTGAGCAACGCGCTGATTTCGTTCAGATCTTCCAGTACAAGGCTTGATGCGGCATCCGGTTTTCCGGACATAAGAGCGCGCAGGCGCGGGGCCGCGTCCAGTCTGCCGCCGCCCAGTTTGCCCAGCAGCGCGCCTTGCCATACGCATTCCTGCGGCAGCAGTGCGGCGGCCTGAACAGGGATAAAGCGTACATGTTCGCCGTACAGCACCGCCTGACCGGGAGGAAGCTGCGCAGGGTCGCATGTGGGCCCGGCAAGGCAGTCCGGCGGCAAAGCCTGACCCAACGTCTGACGGGGCGGGCGGGCAGCTTTTTTGCGCCCGAAGCGCGGAGATTCAGAAAATGCAGTTTCCGGCGCGGAACCTGTGGAAAATTCGTTTGCGCTGCCAAACTCATCGGTTGGCGCAGCATCTGGGCCGCAGGGCAGCGCGCTTTCCGGCGCATTGCCGGGTTTGCGCAACCGGGCCACATAAAATCCCTGGGCCTGGGAGCGCGCGCCGTCCACTCTCAGTGTGCCTTCACCGCCGGGCAGCTCTTCCCACACAAAACCGGGAATAGGCGCAAGATGGTCGCGCACAAGCCCCAGTTCTTCTTCGGCAAACCGTACCTGATCTTCGTTTTCAGCCACATTGGTCGTGCAGGTGGAGTAGACCAGCCGGCCGCCGGGGGCCAGCAGGTTTGCCGCATGGCGCAGCAGCCGCTGTTGCAGGCTTGTGAGGCTGTCCAGCTTGTCGCCCTGCCAGAGCTTGAGCACTTGCGGATGTTTTTCCGCCGTGCCCCAGCCGGAACAGGGCGGATCGAGCAAAATGGTGTCCCACGAGCCGGGGCGCAGGGGCAGGGCGTCGCCGCTGTAGGAGCAGGTGCCCGCCTGGATCAGGTTGCACTGGTGCAGGTTGGCGCGCAGGGTGCCCAGCCGTGTGGGCGAAGGTTCGTTGCCCAGCACAAAGCCCGTGCGCCCCACAAGTTGCGCCAGAAACCCCGTTTTACTGCCGGGGCTCGCGCACATGTCCAGCACAGAGGCTCCGGCGGCGGGGGCCAGGGCCACTGGCGGCAGCATTGAAGATCTGTCCTGAATATAGATATAGCCAAAAAACGCCGCCAGTGAACTGCCCAGAGGGCGCGGTTCGGCCAGCAGGCGGCGGCACAAGGGGGAAAAGGGCTCGGGCTCGAACTCGTAGCCCTGGGCACGCAGCAGAGCCTCCACGGCTGTGGTATGGGCTTCCTCACAAACAATACGGAATGAACGGGTGGCTGGTTTGGACATGGCGGCATAGTATGGGCAGGCGGTTCGAGCCGCAAGAGCTTTTTGCCGGATATTCCATGCTGACGCTCTTTTCCAGATGTTGCGCGGCGCGCCAACTGCGCGTATAGTGCGCCCGTGTGACATTTATGCGTGCCATGCCGCCTGCGCTTTGCGCGGGTGTGACCCGCGGGCGTGGCTGCTGCCAAATTTTTACGGCAGCTGACGGCCCCAGGAAACTTGATCATTGGTTTTTGAAATTTAGGCGTCATTGCATCCCAAGACGTGATGTGTGGCTGCCTTGCCCGATTTTTGCGACGTGCTTCGCCTCAAAAACGGCCTTGCACGCCGTAAGCAAAAAAGCCGCCTTGATCGGAGCTTCCTTTATTTTACCGGGAATCTGGCAAGATACCCAAGGAGAACGGAATGAAATTTGCCATGCGACTGACTTTTGCTGTCTGCCTCGCGCTGCTTGCCACCGGGTTGACCACGGCAACGCAAGCTGCAGCCAAAAGTGCCGTGGTGCTGCCTTTCACGGTGAATGCGCCGCAAAGCTACGCTTACCTTTCCAAGGCCGTTCCGGCCACCATTCAGGGCCGTTTGAACCGCCCCGGTGTGCTTGACGTGCGCTCTGCTCAGGGCAAAGCCGCTTCGCAGGCAGAAGCCAGCAAGGCCATGAACTCCTCCGGCGCAGACTATGCCATCTGGGGTTCGGTCAATGTGATGGGCAATGACTGCACCATTGAAGTCAACAGCGTGGACAAGGCCGGAAAAACCTGGAGCAAAACTGCCCAGAGTTCCGTGAGCGCCCTGACTGGCACTGTGCAGAACCTGAGCGCTGCTCTCGGGCAGGAAGTCTTCGGTATTGCCGGAGTGCGCGCGCCCGGAAGCACGGCGGCCAGCGGTCCCCGCGCCTCGATGGCTCCTGGCGGGGACATCATCGCCAATGAAACGGGCCAGCAGCAGGTGTACCTGAACCCGCAGTTCCGTTATCAGGGCGCGGGTTCCGGCGACGGCTCACGCCTGCGCAGCCAGCGCCTGCCCTTCACTATGGTGGGCATGGCCGTGGCTGACTTTAACGGCGACGGCAAAAACGAAATCGCCCTGATGAGCGACAACCATCTGCGCATTTATGCGTGGGATGGCGACGGCAAGCTGAAGCTGCTGGGTGAAACCCTTGTTTCGCGTTCCAACCAGAACTTCTCGATGCGGGCTATCGACCTGAACCGCGACGGTGCAATGGATCTGGTTGTGGCGACGTTTGAAGGCGAAAGCAACCGTCCCTACAGCTATTTTTACAGCTTCAAGGGCAACAAGTTCACGCAGGTATCTGAACGCATCCCCTACTATGTGAGCGTGGTGCGTTTGCCCCCCACCTTCACACCCACGCTTGTGGGTCAGGGCTGGGACTCGCTCAAGCTTTTTGCCCCTGGCGTGTACACAATGGTGAAAGCCGGCGGCAAGTACACCTTCGGCACGCGGCTTGACCTGCCCACCGGGGCCACTGTCTTTAACATCGCATGGTTGCCCGGCGGCAAGGCTGGCAAGGGCGATCAGCTCATCATGCTTACTGACGACGAACGCCTCAAGGTTTTTCAGGGCAACAGCAATACGCTTATCCACACCACGATGGAGCGTTTTTCCGGCTCTGCCACTGGTATGGACCACTACAAGGGCATGCCCGGTCTTGGCGTAGACAAGAACTACCAGCTGCCCAGCAAGTATTATGCGCCTATGAACATGATCACTGCCGACATTGGCCATACTGGCGAGTATACCCTGCTGATTAACAAGCCCATATCCACGGCTTCGCAGATATTCGACCGTTACCGCTACTTCCCGCAGGGTGAAATTCACTCCCTGTACTGGGACGGCGTTGGCCTTGGCCTCAAGTGGAAGACGCGCCGCATCCGTGGTTCCGTCGCTGCTGTAGACCTGGCTGACGTGACCAACAACGGTGTACTTGACCTTGTGGTGGGGCTGAACACTTCGCCGGACCTCGGCGTTGGCAGCCGCCAGTGCATGATTACCGCTTATCCGCTGGACGTTTCGGCCACGAACCCCAACGTTCCGGCTGATATGAGCGATTTTGAAGTGAGTCCCAACTAAGAACGTCGGGCGCGGACAGCCCACGCGTTCTGCAGCGGGCTGTCCGCCCTTGGCAAAGCCCCCTTTTCGGGGCTTTGCTTTTATTCAGTACACGTCAAGGAGACGGCATGCGCATCCTGGTGATTGGTTCCGGTGGGCGAGAACACGCCCTGGTCTGGAAATTCATGCAAAGCCCCGGTGTTGAAGCGGTTTTTGCCGCGCCCGGCAATGGGGGAACCAGCAGGGAAGGCGCGGTCAACGTGCCCGTGCCTGTTGATGACCTGGACGGGCTGGTAGACCTGGCACGCAGGGAAAAGATTGATCTTGTTGTGCCCGGCCCCGAACTTCCTTTGACTCTGGGTATCACCGACCGCATGCGTGAGGCAGGCATTGCCTGTTTCGGGCCTGACAGCTACGGAGCAAAGCTTGAAGGCAGTAAGGCCTTTGCCAAGGAAATCATGGCCAGGGCCAATGTGCCCACAGCCCACTGCGCGGTGTTCAGCGATGTGGAAATGGCCCGAAATCATGTGGTCAAGGTGGGCGCGCCTCTGGTGGTCAAGGCCGATGGTCTGGCCGCTGGCAAGGGCGTCATCATGGCCGCAGATTCGCAGGAAGCCCTGCAGGCCGTAAACGACATTATGAGCGCCCGCGCCTTTGGTTCGGCGGGTGATTTTGTGGTGCTTGAAGAATGCCTTGTGGGCGAGGAAGCTTCCTTCCTGTGCATGTGCGATGGCGAACGCGCCGTGCCCCTGCCCTCGGCCCAGGACCACAAGCGGGTTTTTGACAATGACGAAGGCCCGAACACTGGCGGCATGGGCGCTTACAGCCCGGCCCCAGTTTTGCCCGACAGCATGCTTGAGGAAATGGCCGACCTTACCGTGCGCCCCATCCTGCGCGAGCTTGCCAAGGACGGACATCCCTTTGTGGGCATGTTGTATGCCGGGTTGATGATGACCGCCGACGGCCCCAAGGTGCTGGAATACAACGTGCGCTTTGGCGACCCGGAATGCCAGCCCATGCTCATGCGTCTTGAGGGCGATCTGCCCCGCATCATGCTGGACTGTGTTGCGGGCAAGCTTGATCCTTCCAGCATAGGGCAGAGCGCCAAGACGGCTTTGGGCGTGGTTATGACCGCCGCAGGGTATCCGGGCGCTTATACCAAGGGTACGCCCATTACAGGCATTGCCGATGCTGACGCGCTGCCGGGCGTTAAGGTTTTTCATAGCGGCACGACCGTGAATGATGGCGTGCTGGTATCCAACGGCGGGCGGGTGCTCTGCATCACCGCTTTGGGCGACGACCTGGAAGGCGCGCAGCAGGCCGCCTACGCCGCAGCTGAAAAAGTACAGATGGACGGTGGCTTCTACCGCAGGGATATCGGGCAGAAAGGCATCAACCGGCTCAAAGGAAAATAACTCTTGCGCAGAAACGCGGCCTGCCGGAACGTTAGAGCATTTGAATCTTGAAAGATGTTAACTGCTCTAATACTGCACAAAAGTGCAGCGCTGCGTGGATTGTGCCGGAAATCGTATTTTTGGGCACAATGACAATTTTGAAATGTGATGGATTTCAAAGTTAATCTGCTCCAGATCACTTCGGCCCCTTGGGGCGGAATCAGAGGATAAGACATGGCGAAAGTGGTCATCTTGATGGGCTCGCAGTCAGATGAAGACAAGGTGAGCCCCTGTGTGGAAGTACTGAAAAGCCTGGGCATAAGCTGCTTTATTACTGTCAGCTCCGCCCACCGCACCCCCGAACGTACAGAAAAGCTGGTGGCCGACAGTGAAGCCGCTGGCGCGCAGGTATTTATCTGCGCAGCGGGCATGGCCGCACATCTGGCCGGAGCCGTTGCCGCGCGCACCACGCGCCCGGTCATAGGCATTCCTGTGTCCAGCGTGGCTCTTGGCGGCATGGACGCCCTGCTCGCCACCGTGCAGATGCCTCCCGGATTCCCGGTGGCTACCGTGGCGCTGGACAAGGCCGGAGCTCGCAATGCCGCATGGCTTGCCGCCCAGATTCTGGCGCTGTCTGACCCGGCTCTTGCCAGCAAGATCGACGCTGCCCGCGCAAAAATGCGCGCCGACGTGGAAAAGTCCGGGGAAGAAATCAGCCGTAAATACGCTTAGGGCTGATTAACTTTGGGAATACGTATTCTCAAAATTAACGGCATGTTCTTTGCGGCGTTTAATCGCGCAAATAAATAGCCGTGATGTCTTTATCCGTAGCTTCCTGCGTCGCAACGGCTGAAGCTGCGCTTACGCCTCCACGGTGAATGTCTGTTCACGCAGACACTAAAGCATTTCAAAGCTGAAATGCTTTAGAATCATGCTGCGAGGCTTTTGATTTACTGAGGTATACAGATCCCTGCATTAGGGTGGCTGCCTGATGGTACGCCGCCGTAATGCAGGGTTTTTTATGGAAAAATTGCCGCATGGGCGTGATTCGTATATGCAGGAGGGGTCGTGCCGCCGCGATTACACCACCGCCGCAAGGCGGACCAGTGGAATAATATCTTGTTGTAAAGTTTGAAATAATTATTCATAGTGAATAAAATAAGCAGGATATAGAAGGTCATTTTTGCTGCCCGGCGCCGTTCGCATGCTGGCTTCGTCTTTCATAATAACTAGAGTGTGTTAACTTTTACATGCTCCAGCGGCTCCGGGGGCTGCGCGAGCATGCGCCAGCCGTGTTGGTGTAAGCGCAACTAGTTGCGCTATGAAGCGCCGGACCGAACGTGCCTCAAACTTTGAGAATATCTATTTTCAAAGTTAATCTGCTTTAGTGTTCATTGCAGCGGAAAATCAGGCAATTATTCCATAGGTTGATGGTTGGTTTATAGATGCTCATGTTTCTAGTGGACAGATTGAAAAAAATAACGGGGGAAACGTGTTTCTTTCTTTACAGGCTCGCAAGTTACGTCGTTTTTGCAATCTGTCTCAGCCTTTATTGCTTTTGCTGCTGTTCCTTTTCACATCATCTCAAGTAAACGCGGCCAGTGCTGACAGTTTTAAATCGCAGGAATACTGGAACAGCACCGGGCTTGATTTTATCCATGCAGCGGATGCCTATGCTCTGGGCTATACTGGCGCTGGCATAACATTGGGCATTGTTGACACCTCTGTGCGCACAAGTCATCCGGAGCTTGCAGGAAAAATTGGAAGCGTGGACATGCCCATCGACGATCTTACTGGCCTGCCCTATATACCCAACTGGAAATATGACAGGCACGGCAGTCATGTGGCGGGCATTATGGCGGCCTCGCGCAACGGTACAGGCATGCACGGCGTGGCCTTTGACGCCAAGCTTATCTCGGCGGCCATACTGGGGCATGAAACAGGTTCAACTACAGGGCTTACTCCCCCCGATCTTTTAAGCCTGTTTGGCGCACGTCCCGATGTGCGCGTCATCAACAACAGCTGGGGCTTGAGTTATGCTCCCATTCTTGAACCAGGAATGGATGTTCCCTCAATAATCCAGAATCTTGTAGAAAATGATGAGGATCTGGCTGTTGACAGGCAACTGGCTGAACTTGCAACGGATTATAACAAGGTTATCGTCTTCGCCGCCGGAAATGACACATTTATGGCCCCCGCCTTTCAGAGTTCACTGCCGCGTTATCTCCCGGACCTGAAAGCCTGGCTCAGCGTTATCTCTCTGGATATTGGCAACATTACAACAGCGGCTGACGGTACACGCACAATCAGCCCCACCGGGATCAGCTGGTTCAGTAATCTGGGGCACAAAGCCCAGCTCTGGAGCGTGTCCGCGCCAGGCAGTGACATCAATTCTCTCAACGCTACCAATAACGGTTACACGCTTATGAGCGGAACCAGCATGGCCGCGCCCTATGTGAGCGGGACGCTGGGGCTGGTACAGCAGGCTTTTCCGTGGATGACGGGCAAGCAACTGGCTGACGCCGTGCTGACAACGGCTGACAACAGCTTTGTAGCGCCCACGCACCTTGTGCAATATTCCCTTGATGGCAATGGCTACATTGACAAGGTTGTTATTACCATTGTGGATAACGCCGTGCCTTCTCCTACCGGTGCAACAGTCAAGCAATGGATAGATGATGCCTACCCATTGGAAACCTGGATAAGGGACACACTGAAAGACCTGATTGATCAGGGCCAGCAAAGTATCCAGTACCTGTCCAGGGAGGAAGTCTTCGGTCAAGGCCTGCTTGACGCGGGCAAGGCAGTGCGCGGCATTGCCAGGCTGGACGCCAACCGCATGACAGCGGACGATGTGATAACGCTGTCCGAATTGGGGGGCAAGCACGCGCTGGAAACATTCGACACGCAGGGCTATGTTGCTGAATTCAGCAATGATATTACGCAGCGTATGTGGGAAGATAGTTATCACCATGCCGATTTTCTGGCTGGTGCCGACGCTACTGCCTTGAGGGGCCTGAATGTGGGCCTGCGCAAGGCTGGTGATGGACTGTTAGTGCTCAGCGGTACCAATGACTACAGTGGATTAACCGTTGTGGAAGGTGGCGCCCTGGCTGTAAGTCAACGAGCCGATGGCACGGGCGGAGTACTGCAAAATAGCGACGTTCTGGTGCGTCAGAACGGTATTCTGATGGGTGACGGTGAAATCCAGAGGAGTGTACTTAACAAAGGTACTGTGGCTCCGGGCTATCGCGGGCTGATTCTCAAGGTGAACAGCTATACCCAAGACGCTGATGGGGCCCTGCATATTGGTATTACTGCCGACAAGCAGTATTCCGTCCTCAGTGCAACAACTGCCACCCTCGACGGGGCATTGCGCTTCTCACCCGCGCCAGGGTTTTATTCAGATGGCTATGCCATAAGTGTCAACAGCGTACAGGCGGTCAGCTCCAGCGGTATGTTTGACAGCGTGGGTATGGTTTCTTCTTCTCCCACACTCAGCTTCAGTGTTGCTTCAAGTAATGGCACTGGATCGGCTGCTTTGGGGCAGCAGCGCATGCGCAACGCCTACAGCCGCTATGCTGACAGCTCCACTACCGCCAACGTTGGCGATGCCCTGTATCTGGCAGCCGGGTCCGCCTCGGGCGACATGCAAAACCTGTTTCAGGCGCTGGACTGGACCGATGTTTCCGGCAGCGGAGTTGCTCCGGCAATGGAGCAACTGAGCCCCAACAGTTATGACGCTGTAGCGCGGGCAGGTCTGGACGCGCAACGCCAGCTCAATCTGCTTCTGGTGAAGCGCTTTCTGGGCGGCAGCGCGCCAGTGGCCACTGCAAGCGGTACGGGCCTGTCCAGCGGAGACGCGGCTTTTGGCGGCTGGCAGGCATGGGCACTGCCTTTTGGCAGCTACAGCAACGTGAACGCCAACGGTGGTTCGGCAGGTTTTACGTCGTCTGGCGCAGGGCTGGCTCTTGGCGTCGACCGCCAGTGGGACAGCGGCCTTACAGCAGGGTTGGATGTGGCGCTTTCTGGCCGCCGCACCTACATGCATTACGCGGGTGAAGCCAAGGCTGAAACCCTTGCCGCTTCCGTGGGCGGCCACGCTCACTTCAAGCCGCTCTGGTGGGACGGCGGGTATGTTATGGGCATGGCCCGTGTGGGCTTTGAAGACGTCAATATGAAGCGCGCGGTAAATTTTAATGGATACCTGCGCAAACATGACAGCCGCTGGACCGGGCTTACCACCGATTTGCTGGCAGGCGGCGGCAAAAACTGGAGCTGGACTCCTTCCTGGGGCGGCGTGGAAGCCGGGCCGCTGGGCTGGTTTGAATACAGCCTGAGTTCAAGGCCCGGATTTACTGAAGGCGGGGCAGGCGCTTCGGCCCTCAAGCTGGACGCCGCCACCGACGACAGCCTTTCTTCTGTGCTTGGCGCGCATGCGAAGCTTTCCCGCACGCTGGAGAACGGCACCACGCTTTCGTGGGACACTCTGGCTGGTTGGCGGCATGACTGGCTTGACGGATCTTTTCACAGTGATGCCAGTTTTAAAGGATATGATGCGAGTTTTGAAAGCCAGTCAGACATTCCGGGCCGCGACGCTATGCTGGTTCAAACCGGTTTGCGGGCAACCCACGCCAGCGGATTTTTTGCACAGGTGGAGCTTGGCGCGGAATTTTTCCGCTCGCACAGTTCCTCTTGTTCCGGGGGTATCAGTTTTGGGCTGGAATTCTAAAGCAATTCTCGGATGAAATGGGTCAGCTGTGCTGTAAGGATTTGCACGCAAATTTTTGCCACAACACAGGCGTAGGCGAGCCTGTGTGCGCCTTACAGCAACTATTTAAGATGTAAAAAGTTCAGGAAGATAGCAGGCCCGTCTTTTTCCGACCACCACGCCAAGCGGCTCTTTTTATGAAGGCAGTGTACCCTTGCGTACCCGGCTGGAATGAAAGGAGCCGCTTTTCTTGTTGTTGAGGCTGCGCCCTTATGCGAAGCATCCTCTCAAGCGGATTCATGATAAACGGCCATTGGGAACTTGCGCCTGAAACGTTTGCCAATGCGCTTAATCCCTCCGCCATGCCGGATAGGGTGTTGCCGCGCGGTGTAAATAAAAGGGCCGCCGGGCACATGAACCGGCGGCCCTGGTTCAGGGCAGGCGGGGTAGTTCCTGCCCTTGTCTACGCATTGCCGAAATAGGGTGGGCGGCGTGTCTGCGCATCGCCGCTGATGCGGAAAATCTGGACAGTGTAGTGGCCCTTGCCGCCGCATGTGGGGCAAGCGTCTGTAACCAGCAGGCAGGACGAATCCAGTTCCAGCGGGTCAATACCTGCCATTCCGAGAATATGTGTGGCCTTGCCCTGTTCCCACATGACGGGCGAACCGCATCGTCCGCATTCCACATAGAGGAGTTCAGGGTCGTAGCCCTTGCCAACAAGGGGGCCGCGCAAGGGCTCGGCTATGGCCTTGAGTGTGTTGTCATGCATTATTTCCTCCCTAAGGCCCCGGCGCATCCTGGCTGTTCGCTTGTTCGCGGCAGCGGCGCGCTCTCTGAGCCTTGCCTTCCATAGATAAGCACCCCTGGAGGCAAGGCAAGCCCCATGCCGTGTCCGAATCCGGTATTTTCCCGTACGGCGCGGCGACTTGCCATGCAGCACACGGGCGCTTACACTGAAACCATGTCTGAAAAAAATCGTCATATACGTCTGCTACCGCCTGAGCTGCGCAACCAGATCGCCGCGGGCGAAGTGGTTGAACGGCCCGCCAGCGTGTTGAAGGAACTGGTGGAAAACAGCCTGGATGCCCAGGCTGGCCAGATTGATGTTCGCCTCGAAAACGGCGGTCAAAGCCTTATCAGCGTGCAGGATGACGGCAGCGGCATTCCCGCGGATGATCTGGAACTGGCCGTCACCCGTCACGCCACCAGCAAGATAACCTGCCTTGATGATCTGGAGCGTATTCTCTCCTACGGCTTCCGTGGTGAAGCCTTGCCAAGCATAGCTTCAGTATCGCGTTTTTCCATCACGTCCGCCCACGAAGGTGAGGACGGGCGCGTCACGGCACACCGCGTGGACGTGGAACACGGCCTGCTTAAAAACTCCGGCCCGGCGGCCTTGCATAGGGGTACGCTGGTGGAAGTGCGCGACCTTTTTTCCAACATACCAGCCCGCTTAAAGTTTTTAAAGACCCCCTCCACCGAGTTCAAACGTGCTCAGGACTGGATGGCCCGTCTGGCGCTCACCCGGCCGGAGGTTGGCTTCAGCCTGCATTCTGGCGAGCGTGAAGCCTTGCGGTTTCTGCCGGGGCAAACACTGGCGGGACGCCTTGGCATTTTGTGGCCGCGGCTTATTGTGGACGCCCTGCGCCCCTTTGACGGGCAGAGGCACGGCATACGCGCCCACGGTCTGGCGGCGCTGCCCAACGTGAGCCAGCCGCGCGGCGACCGGATTTTGCTGTACGTCAACGGGCGCTCCGTTACGGATAAACGCCTGCTGGCCGCTGTGCGCGAAGCTTACAAGGGGCGCATGACCAGCCGGGATTACCCGCAAATAGTGCTCTTTGTGGAAATGGACCCGGCGGAAGTGGATGTTAACGTGCACCCGGCCAAGAGCGAGGTGCGCTTCAGGGACGAATCCGCAATTTTTTCAGCTGTGCTGCACGCTGTTCAGGGCGCGCTTGTCACGTCCTTTGACGTGGCCGACGCCGCCTGGCACGACGCTGCTTCTACTGGCGGCGCTGACAACGCAGCGGCGGAATCGGCAGGCGCTGCTCCGCGCCCGCAAGGCTTCTGGGGGCGGCTGGACAATCCCCCGCTCATGCAGCGGCCTGAACCGGAAAATAGCGCAGATGAAGGCGAATGGCGCGTCAGCGTGCCGTTCTCTGGTCAGGTTCAGGGCTCTGGTCAAGGTGATGTGCAGAATTTGGGGCAGGGTTATGCCTCAGGCTTTACCCAGGCGTACGCAGTTCCGCATGGAGACGCCAGCAGCCCCGGCTGGGAACAGCCGCATGGCCAGACGCTGCTTTCAGGTGCAGTACGAGAGGCCGCAGGGTATGCCGCAGCGGCGCATGCAGGTGCGGAAGTTCAGGGGCAGCCTTTGCCGGACGGACGTTTCGTGCAGCCCGATGGGGCGGATGCTGATGGCTATGGGCGCATGGCAGAAGACAGCGCCGCGTACACTGCGACGTACGCTACAGATTCTGGCACCGCAAATTTTGACCACAATGCCGCCGCCCACGGAGCTGCCCCCTCGCCTGACGACCAAGCCGTGAGGGACCGCCAGCCCCTGCGAGTGGAGAATGTGGAATATCTGGGTCAGGTGGCAGACACTTATCTGGTTTTGCGCGACAGAGCCGGGGCCCTGCTTTTGCTGGACCAGCACGCCGCCCATGAGCGCATACTCTACGCCCGCATGCGCCGGGGCGGTTTTGCGGGGTCAGGGCAGTTGCTGGCCCTGCCGCTGGAAATGCCCCTGCATCCGGCAGAGCGCGAGCGCTTGTTTGAATTGCGCGGCACGCTGGAATCCCTTGGCTTTGTAATGGAAACCTCGGCCAGCGGGCTTGAGGTCAGGGGCATGCCTCCCGTACTTTCACGGGCAGAGGCCAGGGATTTTTTGCGTGAGGCTCTGGCGGGCCGCAAGGACGATCTGGCGGGCATGTTCATATCCATGTCGTGCAAGGCCGCCATCAAGGCCGGACAGCGCCTCACGGATGACGAAGCCGCTGGGCTTCTGCGTCAGTGGCTGGCTACTGACGACAGGGAGTACTGCCCGCATGGCCGTCCCTGCATCCTGCGCTGGGATGGCGTGGAGCTGGAGAAGCTTTTCAAGCGGCGGCAATCGTGATGTTGTGTGTTCGCTTTGCGAGTGGCCTGCCCCAAAGGTAAGGTGCCCTGACATGAGGATGCGTTGGTAATTGATGCGGGAGAGGCTGAAACATTGGGCCAGAATGTCAGGTCTGGAGCGCTGGACCAGAAGTATCGGAGCAGAAGTACTCGGAAGTGGTAACACCGAGGCGTCAACGCCGGGAACTGACGGTATTTGCCAAGCTGGCTTTTCATTTGAAGTCTGTAGTCTGGAGACCATCTATGGAAAAGAAATATTGGCTTTTGAAGTCGGAGCCAGGATGCTACTCAATCGACGACCTCGCCGCTGAACCGGAGCAGATCACCAGCTGGAGCGGCGTGCGGAACTTTCAGGCACGCAACTTCCTGCGAGATCAGATATCTGTAGGTGATATGGTCATCTTCTACCACAGTGTCACCGCGCCTTCAGCGGTTGGCGTGGCCCGTGTGGTCAAGGCCGGGTATCCCGACGCGACAGCCTGGGAGCCGGAAGACGAGCACTTTGACCCCAAATCGACGCCCGAAAGGCCACTTTGGTATGCGGTGGACGTGTGCTTTGTCAAAAAATTTGCTAATGCCGTGCCGCTCAAGGCCATGCGTATGGATCCCGCCTTGGCGGGTATGGAGCTGCTGCGCAAAGGGTCCAGACTTTCAGTAATGCCCGTGAGTAAAAATGAATTTGAGATTGTTTGCAGAATGGGAGACCCGGAAGGCAGGTAGAGCGGGTAGTTCGCTGGGGTTGTTTACGTGGTGGCGAGGCTTCTGCTGACAATCACATTTTCAGAGTTTATCTGGTTTGGCAAAACGTGCCACGGATATCAAGCTAGTCTGATTTTTTTCATTTTGGCCGCCTGCGCGGCGAGCGGCAGAAGGGGGCCTGTTAGGGGCTGCCGCCCCTCCGAGGCCCCCTCTGCACTCCCCCCGGACGACCCCGCTGGTTTTCCATATATATCCACTCCCACGGGATAGCCCTCAAGGGCTTTCCCAATTCCATCATTACGCGAGGGCTGCGCGTCTTTTGCTCCGGGAGCTTCCCTCCCTCTGGTCGGGTGATCTCCCTGCGCGCCGCGCAATGCCATCGTGTGCTTTCGCGTTGAATGAGGGGCTAGGGCGTCTGGTTGCTAAGATTCGCTTGTCGACCTCGGAATAAAAGTACTCCCATCGGAATCACAATGCTTTCAAAGGCAACGGTTGCCGTACATAAGTAATTTGATTGGGGTTTTGCAGCTTATCAGGCGAAGTGCAGACCATTGTCGGGGGCGGCGTCATAAAGAACCGAAGCCGACACGTCGGCGAGGTTCGTGCGTAGCCGCCTCCGAAAAAGATATTTGGTGGTCGGGGTAGAACAGGGGGTGCTTCGGGGGGGATGCAAGGGGGGCCGAGAAGGGGGCGAAGCCCCATAACCGGCCCCGCCTTGCCGCGCGCCGCGCAGGCGGCAGAAATAAAGAGAAGAAAAGTTGCCGTACCCGCAGGGTACAAATGGTTTCATAAAAGTGACGCCATTCTTCTATTGCGCCCGCCGCCCGCCGCCAGGCTTTTTATCCACTCCGTCACCCTTGCCGTTGTTCACGCGTTCCGGCGTGTTCTCCTGCTGGGCAAGAGTGAACAGACGGCCACGTTGCACGGCTTGCCCGCCGAACTTCTGGCGCAGGCTATCCAGGGCGGCATCCAGTTTTTGCCTTTTGGCCTCAACATGCGGGTCAAGATTTTGCCCGGCTGCCTTGCCTGTGCCCGGCAGAAAAAGCTGGTTCGCAGGGGCATCAAAACCAGACACACCAAGCCCGATGAGGCGCACAGGCTGCGGAAAAGACAGCTCTGCCAGCAACTGGCAGCCGATCTGAAATATGGTTTCCGTCGCGTTAATTGGCTCTTCCAGTGTGCGCGAACGCGTAACCTGTTTGAAGTCACAAAATTTCACCTTGAGGGTGACTGTGCGGCCCTTGTAGCCATGCTTGCGCAGTGAGGTTCCCACGCGCTCGGCATGGGCCATGAGCATGCGCTGCAGAAAGTCCCTGTCGCGCGTGTCTTCTGCAAAGGTGCATTCCGCGCTTTCACTCTTGGCGGCGCGGCCCGTCTCAATTTTACGGTTGTCGCGGCCGTGCACGCGCTCATACAGCACGGCACCCCACTTGCCAAAGCGGCGCTCCATAGCTTCGGGGCTGAAGTGGCGCAGTTGGCCCACTGTTCTGATGCCCATATCTTGCAGATTTTGCACCATACGCTTGCCCACGCCGGGAATTTTGCCCACGGGCAAGGCGCATAAAAAGGCGTCCACTTTCTCGGGATGCAGTATGAACACACCGTTGGGCTTGTTCACGTCCGAGCATATCTTGGCCAGAAACTTGACCGGAGCGGCCCCCACCGAGCAGGTCAGGCCGCCCGTCACTTCAAAGACGCGCGCTTTGATGGCCGCCATAAGCTCATCCAGAGGGCCGAAAAGGCGTTCAAGGCCCGTGGCGTCCATATAGGCCTCGTCCACACTGGCAGGTTCCACAAGAGGCGAAAAGTCGCAAAGAGACGTCATGATGGCGTTGGAAAGTTCGCCATAGCGCCGGTAATTTCCGCGCACAATGGCCGCCTGCGGGCACAGACGCCGCGCCAAAACCATTGGCATGGCCGAATGCACGCCAAAGGCCCGTGCCTCATAGGAACAGGTAGAAACCACGCCACGGTCGCTGCTGCCGCCAACAATGACGGGCCTGCCGCGCAGGTCGGGGTTGTCCATTTGCTCCACGGAAGCAAAAAAAGCATCCATATCAAGATGAATAATCATGGCGGCGGCCCTAGGGGCTGTTTACGGATGAAATGAGCGAATTGCTGACTGCTTGTGGGATACTTGAGGATAGCACGGGGCGGCCTGACAGGGCAAACGCCGGGCAAGGGGTGTCGTGCGCAGCAGGTTGCAGTTCCCGCTTCAGTTCAGAAGGATCTTCGTACTATGCCAAATATATAAAGAATATTAGAAGAAGGAGGTGTGGGGAAGGACCCTTTCGCGAAAGGGTCCTTTCCCACAAAGTATCCAAAAATACAATGAGGTCTGTACCTAAGGAAGCACCGATTAAAGGGTCTCCGGGAAACGCGCAGTTATTTCGTTTGGCAAAGCGCGTTTCCCTAGTCCAGCTTCTGACGTACCCGCTCAAGCTCCGTCTGCACAAGGGCTTCCGGCGCGCCAAGATAGCGCAGCAGATACTCCGACATGCCCAGCGCCACTTCGCGCTCGCCGCTGAATACGGCGGTAACGCCTTCCTGGCGCAATTTACGGGCTTCGCCCACAAAAGACGTGTGCACAAGAATGCGTATGTCAGGGTTGACGGCGCGGGCAATGGCGGCCACGTCCGAGGCGGGAATGCTGGGCGTGGTCAAGAGCAGGGCTTCGGCCCGCTCCAGTCCCGCCTCACGCAGTACTTCTGCCTGCCCGGCGTCGCCGTGAAGGATGGGCAGACCTTTGCCGCGCTCCTTGCGCACAGTGTCGATATTCATCTCCACCACCACAGGCGTGATGCCGCTTTCACGCAGGATGCTGCAACAGCTGCGGCCCACAGGGCCGTAACCGATGACCACCACATGGGGCTTTCCGTCGTCCGGGGCGGCAGTTGACGTGCCCTCGGCGGGCTGGTCATTTTTGCGTCTGCCCTCGATCCAGCGGGCCAGACCCTCAACCCTGCGGAAGATCATCGGGTTCAGGGTAATGGAGATCATTGCCGCCGGGATGATGGCATTGTTCACCCTGGCGTCAAAAATACCAAGGCTGATGCCCATGGCCGCGAGAATAAAGGAAAATTCCCCTATTTGCGACAACGAGGCCGAAACCGCCAACCCCAACCGCAACGGCTTGCGGAAGAGCGTCGTCATGGCCAGCGCGCCCAGAGGTTTGATTATTAAAATGATGAAAAGGGTCACCAGCATGAGGGGCCAGTCTGTGAGCAGGGCCACAGGGTCAAAGAGCATGCCCACGGAAACGAAGAACAGCACCGCGAAGGCGTCGCGCAGGGGCAGGGCCTCGGCAGCGGCGCGCGCGCTGAACTCGGATTGCCCCACCACCATCCCGGCCAAAAAGGCCCCAAGGGCCATGCTGGCGTCAAAAACATAGGCTGCGGCCACGGCAATGCCCAGGGCCAGCGCAATGACAGCCAGGGTAAAGAGATCGCGCGTACCCGTGCGCGCCACATAGCCCAGAAAAAGCGGAATGAGTTTCTGACCCACAACCAGGGTAAAGACCGTAAGGCCAGCCAGTTTGAGCAGGGTGAGGCCCAGTGCGCTCCAGAATTCTCCCCCGGGGCTGAGAACTGCGGGCAGCAGCACCAGCAGCAGAATGGTAAAGATGTCTTCAACCACCAGCCAGCCCAGGGCCACATGCCCCGTATGGGTATGGAGCTGATGATTGTCTGTAAGCACACGGGTGAGCACCACGGTACTCGCCACAGAAATGGCCATGCCGAAGATGGCTCCAGACATCAGCGAAAAGCCGAAGAAATAGTGCAGCATGACCATGCTGGCCAGTGTTGCGGCTGAAATCTGCACGGCTGCGCCGCCAAGGGCAATAGCCCCCACGGCCAGAAGATCCTTGAGGTGAAAGTGCAGACCCACGCCGAACATGAGCAGTATGACGCCGATTTCAGCGCACTGGGCCGCTGTTGCGGCGTCGGCTTCAAAACCGGGAGAATACGGTCCCACCAGAATGCCCGCCAGCAGATAGCCCACCAGCGGTGAAAGGCGCAGCTTCTGGGTAATGAAGCCTAGTATCATAGCGGCGGAAAGGCCGCCTGCCAGGGTCAGTATGAGGGTTGTCTGGTGCTCCATGACTATTCTTCCTGTCCTGCGAGCCATTGCAGCCAAACGCTGCGGCGGCGCGGGCCGTCGCCTTCACACAGGTAGACAGACTGCCATGTGCCAAGACACAGCTCGCCGTTTTCCACAAAAAGTGTCAGCGAGGGGCCGTGCAGGGTTGCCTTGATATGGGCATCGCTGTTGCCCTCGGCATGGTGATAATCGCCCAGACGCGGCGCAAGACCGTTGAAGAAGGTCAGCATGTCGCGGCGAACGTCGGGGTCTGCCCCTTCATTGACCGTGAGCCCGCAGGTGGTGTGCGGGCAAAAAAGAGCGAGAATGCCGTTGCGCCAGCCTTTTTCAATGGCGTTGCGCCGCACAAAGCTGCGAAGCTGCGAAGTAATGTCACGCATGTCGCTACGGCTTGTGGTCTCAAATTCCAGGCACAGCACGGCGGCCTCCTTGGGTCAGATTACGGCAAATTCCAGCAGGTCTGAACTGGCGATACGGTCCAGTTCCTGGCGCTGGTTTTCAGGAGTTTCAGTAAACAGAAAGCCGAACAGGCCATAGCGGCTGTAGTCGTGGCGGCGCAGGCAGAGCACCTTGGCAAAACCCCGGCCCAGGGCTTCGTAGTCAAAACTGTGAACAGGCGGGCAGTTGGCGGGCTTGTTCAGCGCCATGAGGGTATACAGCTTGCCTTCCTTGCCTTTGAGGACCGCATCCCAGTCGGGCTTTTGGCCTTCAAGAAAACATCCGTAGGAGTGGAAGCCCCAGGCAAAAAGGCTCACATCCGTGCTGCACCAGCCCGCAAAGCGCAGGGCGTTGAACTCGATGGGCAGAATGCGGCCCGCAGCCGAGCGCCGCAGCTCCACATGGGCCGGAAAATTCCTCAGGCCCAGAATGGCGTTGACCTTGTTGAACCATACCTCAAATTCCGCAAGATGGTTCTGGATGATGCCCGCGCTGGTATAGTAGAGGCGGTCGCTCACGTCGGTGTCGCCAGTGAATTCGTGCCGCAGGATGTTGCAGATGACGGCCTGACCGTCCTGATCGAAATAAACATCAACGGCGTATTCATCACCTTCAATGTACTCTTCCAGCAGCCAGTCGTTGCCGTCTACGACAGACTGCGGATACTGCTCGGCCCAGCGCTGCGCTTCGGCGGCAATGTCGCTTTTGGCGGCCAGCCAGTCTGCCTCATTGCTGATGCGGTATACGCCAAGGCTGAAGAACCCTACTGCTGGTTTGAGAATGCAGGGCACACGCACTTCTTTGAAGGGCAGAGCCTGCATTTCTGCCATGTTCAGGCGGCGGTAGTAATAGTCCGTGTCCAGCGGGCGCAGCAGCTCGCGCGTGAGCGCCTTGTTCTTGAGTTTGCCAATGGCCTCGGCCAGAGCCGGGGAGCAGTGCTCCGCCACCCATGACAGGGAATTTTCAGAGCAGGTGTACAGGCGCGGCGGGGCAGAGTTTTCGTTGTTTTGCTGTTGCCCGTTTTGCAGCATGGCGGCAAAGCGGGCTTCGGGCACAAGGTTGAGCCCCTGCTTGTCCTGCACTTTAAGCCCGGTTGCGCAGGCCCGGGCCATATAGTTGTCGAGCACGGGTTCCTGCCGGGCTGCCGCATAGGCCAGCAGCTCCGGCGAAACATAGGGCTGGTCAAGAATAATCATTCGCCGCCCAGCACGCGGAAGTATACCGCGGGTTCTTTGAGCAGGCCCGCTTCCAGCGTGCGCTGGAGGGCGTCGCTCATAGCCTGGGCCGTGGTTTCGTGCGTCATGAAGACCAGCGGCACGCCCTGTCCTTCGTCAGACTTCTGTATGACCTGCGCCATACTGATTCCCTCGGCGGCCATGCAGCCCGAAAGATCGCGCAGCACGCCGGGTGTGTCTTGCACCATAACGCGCACATAGTAGCAGGAGCGCCATTCTTCCGGCGGCACAATGGCGGCCTTGGGCAGCTCCTTGCCCACAAAGCCTGTATTGTTGGGGCGTTCGTCGCGGGCAACGGCCAGCAGGTCGGCCAGCACGGCTCCGGCGGTGGGCAGGTCGCCCGCGCCGCGTCCGTGGAAAAAGAGCGGGCCGGAAGCATTGGCGTCAACGCGCACGGCATTGTACGCACCGCCCACCCGGGCCAGCAGATATTTGTGGAAAACAAGCGCGGGAAACACCCCGGCTTCAAGGCGTACCGGGCCTTCGCCACATTCCTTGGCGTCAGCCTTTTCTTCGGGGCAGGGCACCTGGCGTACCTGGCCGATGAGCTTGATACGGTAGCCGAATTCGCGGGCAAGGCGGATGTCCAGCGCAGAAAGGCCACGGATGCCGCGCACCGAAAGGGCCGTATAGGGATAGTGCACCCCGTAGGCCAGACGGATAAGCAGAATGAGCTTGTGGGCCGCGTCGTGACCGTCGATGTCCAGCGTGGGATCAGCTTCGGCAAAACCCAGATGCTGGGCCTGCTTGAGGGCCACGTCAAAGTCCAGCCCATTGGATGTCATTTCGGACAGGATAAAGTTGCTGGTGCCGTTGAGAATGCCCATGAGCGACTGAATGCGGTTGCCCGTGAGGCTTTCCTTGAGGGCTTCCACAATGGGTACTGCCCCGGCCACGCTGGCTTCGTAGCGCAGGATACGCTTTTTGCGGTCGGCCTTCTGAAAAAGTGAAAGGCCTTCTTCTGCCAGAAGAGCCTTGTTGGCCGTAACAATGTGCTTGCCCTGATCGAGGGCGCGGTCGATGAGATCACGGGCGTTGTCGATGCCGCCTATGAGTTCCACCAGCACGTCGATTTCCGGGTCGTCCGTAAGGTCTCGTGGATTGGTAACCAGCTCCGCTCCGTCGGGCAGGGGCACGTTGCGCGCCTTTTTGGCGTTGCGCACCAGTACTTTCTTGATCAGGATGTCACGGCCTGAACGACGGCGGATGAGGTCTGCGTTTTCTTCGATCAGGCGTACCAGACCGCCGCCCACGGTGCCGAATCCGGCAAGGCCTACTACCAGTGGCTTGTCACTGTTCTTGGTCATGATTTCTCCGAAAGTGCCCGGTAGCAAAGCCGCAACTGATAAGGCACCGGTTTTGACGCAGATCGGGCATGCCCGGTCTGTGCACGTTTTTATCCTTTTACGTCATGTGGCAACAGCGCTCAATACCCGAAAAGGGCCGGGGGGCAAAAAACACTGTGCTCCGGCAGGGGGCCGCCCGCAGGTGCGCACATGCGCGATTCCTGGTGCGAACCCGCCCGCCGGAGCGCAGGTGGTCATATTCTGGTTCACTATCGGCCGCAAAAAGCAAAGGAACTTTTATGCACTGAGCCTGAGAGCATTTTATGTTGAAACGCTTCAGGTGTTTCAGTTTCGACAGTGCACCTTAGCAACGCTGACCGGTTCTAGTCAGACGTGCCCGACAGAAGCTTGCGCATGCTGCTGATGGCCTGCCGCGTGCGGTGTTCGTTTTCAATAAGGGCAAAGCGCACATATTCGTCGCCGTAAGAGCCGAAGCCAAGACCCGGCGAAACAGCCACGTGAGCCTCGGTCAGCAACAGCTTGGAAAACTCCACGGAGCCCATTTTGCGGAAGGCTTCGGGAATACGCGCCCACACAAACATTGTGGCCTTGGGGGAAGGCACTTCCCAGCCGATGCGGTTGAGGCCGTCGATAAGACGGTCGCGCCGTTCCTTGTAGACGTTGCAGATATCGTTCACACAGTCTTCGGGGCCGTTAAGGGCCACGGTGGCGGCAATCTGCACGGGCTGGAAGATGCCGTAGTCAAGGTAGCTCTTGATGCGGGCCAGGGCGTGAATGAGGTGCTTGTTGCCCATGCAGAAGCCCACGCGCCAGCCGGGCATGGAGTAGCTTTTGGACAGGGTGTAAAATTCCACGCCTACGTCCTTTGCTCCCTTGGCCTGCAGAAAACTCGGGGCCTTGTAGCCGTCAAAAACAAGGTCGGCATAGGCCAGGTCGTGTATAACCCAGATGTTGTTTGCCTTGGCGAATTCCACAATTTTTTCAAAAAAGGCCAGGTCCGTCACTTCTGTGGTGGGGTTGTGCGGATAGCAGAGAAAAAGCAGCTTGGGCTTGGGCCATGCCTGGCGGGTTGCGGTTTCAAGGTCTTCAAAAAAATCCCGGCCAGGGCCGATGGGCACGCTGCGCACGTCCGCGCCCGCAATGATGGGGGCGTATTTGTGGATGGGATAGGTGGGGTCTGGCGCAAGCACCACATCGCCGGGCTCAAGCATGGCCAGCGAAAGATGGGCCAGGCCTTCCTTGGAGCCCATTGTAACGATAGATTCGGTTTCCGGGTCAAGGTCCACATCAAAGTGGCGCTTGTAGCGGTCACAGACAGCTTTGCGCAGGTTTGGGATGCCGCGCGAAAGGGAATAGCGGTGGTTGATGGGCTTGAGTGCTGCCTCTGCGAGCTTTTCCACAATGGGTGCGGGCGTGGGGATGTCCGGATTGCCCATGCTGAAGTCCACGATGTCGATATTCTGCCGACGAAGCCGCATCTTGAGGTCCCCAACTACAGCGAAAACGTAGGGGGGCAGGCGGCGAATGCGTGAAAACTCTTCCATTGTCTTGCTCCCAGAGCATAATGATTGTCCCGGCAAGGGCACAAGCGCCCTTGCGGCGGCGCGGCGGGCGGCCAGCAATGTCGCTCGGCCGCGCATGGTTGAAAAAAACCGCGCTCTTTCGCCCCAAGGGCGTAAGCGCGGTGGACGCCTCAGACGTTCCTCTTAAGGGTGGTGCAGCATAGCCAGCGAAAAGCAGGTTTGTAAAGCTTATGTACGAAACATCAGGCAATTAAGTTCTTTTTACCGCATTGTTAGTTTGCATATAAAGAGGTTGCGGTTGTGGCGGACACGCCAGTTGCTCTTTGCTTTCAGCCCGTCGTGGTGTAGGATGAGCAACAGTATGCTGCCCGGAGGAACACATGGACGACCATATCCGTTTTGACCATCAGAATCTTGAACTGCACCTGTTGGACCAGCGCTTTCTGCCAGAGCGGGAGTCGGACTTTGTGTGTCGCACTGCAGACGACGTAATCAGCGCCTTGCAGACCATGGTCGTGCGCGGCGCGCCTGCCATAGGCGTTACGGCGGCCTGGGGCTGCGTGCTGGCCCTCAAGGATGCGCAAGGGCCGGACTGGGCTGCAAGACTTGAGCTGGGTATGGAGCGCATAGCCTCCGCCAGACCTACGGCAGTGAATCTGCGCTGGGGTGTGGAACGCATGCGTAATAAATGGAAATCTTTTGGCGGCGCGAATATTGATCAGTCAGCCCTGCTTACGGCCTTTACGCACGAGGCCCAGACCATGCAGGACGAAGATGTGGCCATTTGCAAAACCCTGGGCCGCCACGGCGCGACCTGTATTGATGACGGCGACTGCGTGCTCACGCATTGCAATGCCGGAGCCCTGGCCACAGCTGGTTATGGCACGGCCCTTGGCGTTATACGCGCCGCTGCCGAAGCTGGCAAAAAAATCAGCGTTATTGCCGACGAAACTCGGCCTTTTCTTCAGGGTGCGCGCCTCACTGCCTGGGAACTGGCGCGCGATGGCATTCCCGTAACCGTGGCCTGCGACAATGCCTGTGCTCTGCTTATGAGCAAGGGCATGGTGCAACGCGTGGTTGTGGGGGCCGACCGCATAGCCGCCAATGGCGACACGGCCAACAAAATAGGCACCTTTGGCGTGGCTTTGCTGGCCAGACATTTTCACATTCCCTTCTATGTGGCTGCGCCCTTGTCGACCATAGATCCGGTCACGCCCGACGGCGGAGGCATTCCCATTGAGCAGCGCCCTGATCGCGAAGTGACACATGTGGGTGAAACCCGCCTGTGTCCCAAGGACGTGCCTGTGTATAATTTTGCTTTTGACGTGACACCTGCAGAGTACATCAGCGGCATCATCACGGAAAAAGGCGTGCTTTATCCCCCGTACAGCCTGTCCATATGGGCGGCCCTGAATGATCTGAACACTGGCCGCAGCGGGGGTATCACCAACGCTGCTACGGAAGACGAAGACGACGTTGCGGCATCCGCCGGGAGCCAGAAGCTATGAAGGAACTTATCCTGGTTGTCGGGCCCGGCCAGCCAGACCTGATTTCCTGCCCGGCCGCCAATGGCGGAAAAGACAAGCGGATCTTCGTGCAGTGGGAAGGCTGGGAAGCCCCCAAGGGGCACGTTTCGCTTGCGGCCCGGCTGCGGGCAGAGCTTGAAACCATCCGCGCGGAACACGCAGCCTGGGCGTATGACCTGGGGCGCCTGACAACGGAAGACGGCAAGGAAGTGCAGGACAAGCTGCGCGCCGGGCATCCGCTTTCCATGTGGTGGTGCTCGCTGCTTTACGAACGTCACCCCAAGATGACGCCCGGTTTGTACGCCGTCTACAGACTGCGCGCCCTTGAACGGTTTATGGATGAGGAAAATGTTACGGCCCTGCATCTCTTTGGCGGGGACGATACCTTGCGCGGCGTGCTGGCCCATATGTGCGCCTCATCGGGGCGCGATTTTTCTGAAGAACACGGTGTGCCTGCGCCTCTGGAGCCGCCAGTGTCTTTTGTGCGCCGCTTGTACAATGCGACTCCGGCTCCACTACGAACGCTGGCCCGTTACGCGCACTGGCTGTGGACCGTGCGCCGCAAACTGCCCGTAAGCCCTGACGCGGGCAAGGCCTTTGCTCCCGTGCAGGGAGAAGCCGGGCCTGTGCAGGCAGCCACCATTGCCACCTATTTTCCCAACGTGGACATGAAGGCCGCCGCAGAAGGGCATTTTCGCTCCCGCTACTGGGAAAGCCTGCACGATGCGCTGCGCGATGCTGCCAAAAAGGAAGGTGCGCCCTGGGTGCGCTGGCTCTTTATCCGCTTTCCTGCGCCGCAGTTGAGCCTTGAGCAATGCATCGCCCTGCGTGACCGCTTTCGCAAGGAAGGAAAAGACGGCGCCAGCTTTCATTACCTTGAAGAATTTTTGCGCCACCGCGACCTTTGGGCCGCATTGTGGCGGTACCTGCGTCTCTGCCTGGGCAGCCACAGCCTTGAGTCCTCTGTGCGGCCCGCATTCCGGTTCGCCGGTTCTCACTTCAACTTCTGGCCTTATCTGGAAACTTACTGGGTAGAGTCTTTCAGGGGCTGGCGCGGTCTTGAGCGCTGTTTGCAACAACGCGCCTTCGATGTCTACGCCGGGGCCGCCGGGCCGCAACGCTGGACGCTTTTCCCGCTGGAGAACTGCCCCTGGGAGCGCATGCTCACCGTATCCATGCGTGAGGCCTTGGCCGCTGCCACGCCCTGCGCAGACCCTGAGGCAGGCCCGGTCATCGGGGCGCAGCACTCTACGGTGCGGCCTACGGATTTTCGCTATTTTGACGATCCGCGCACTTTTGAGGCCCCCTGCGATGTCTTTCAGCCCGACATGATTCGCGGCAACGGGCAATCTGCCTGCGAACAGTGGCTACAGGCGGGCACGCCCCCCCAAAGGCTTGGCGAAGTGGAGGCCCTGCGTTATCTCTATCTTGCTGAAGGCGCGCGTTCCTTGCCGTCGACCGTTGCATCCGGCGAAGAAAGTTCCGCAGTACGGGCAACTGAAGCAGCATCAGCACAGCCGAAGCGCCTTCTGGCCGTTACCAGCTTTTTTCAGGATGAAACGGAGGCCCATCTGGTTCTGCTGGCCCGCGCGCTGCATGCCGGGGTTCTGGACGGTTGGCAGATTGTGGTGAAACCTCACCCCTACCTGCCAGTGGAAGAACGCCTGCGCGCCTTGCTGGGCCGCCGCATTTCTGAAGTGCGCATTGCTCAGGGCGCCATTGGCGAGGAATTTGTGCCGGGGGTTGTGGTGTGGTCTTCCAACTCTACAACAGTTGCGCTTGAGGCGGCCCTGAAGGGGCTGCCGATAATGAGCATGCTGCCTGTGGATGATTTTGATCTTTGTCCGTTGCAGGATGTGCCCCAGCTGCCCCGAACAGGCAGCGTGGAGGATGTGGCTGAGGCCTTGGCCGCTGCCGCCCCCCTGCAACTGCCGGCCAACTATCTGGATCTGGACCCGGCCCTGCCGCGCTGGAAAAAGTTGCTGGGGGTATAAGTATGACGATGGGCACTCAAGAACGCATTCTCGAAATGGTTCACCACTGCTATTGGGACAAAAACGCCAACTGCGCCCAGACTACCCTGTACTGTCTTGAGCAGTTGACCGGGCAGCCTGTGCATCCGCTGCTTTTTCAGGCCACCGTGGGATGCCACGGGGCCGGAGACAAAGGCGGCCAATGCGGCCTGATGGAAGGAGCGATGCTCTTTCTGGGGATTTACGGCGCTACCCTGGGCAAAACTGATGCTGAAATTGTTGAAATGTGCTCGCGCTATGCCAGCCTTTTCAAAAGAAACTTCAGCAGTCTGGCCTGCCGTGATCTCAGGCCCGGCGGTTTTCGGGATGATGACCCGCCCCATTTGTGTGAACGCTTCACAGTGAGAGCTGTGACCTGCCTGCACGATTTTGTCACAAGCCTGAAGTAGGCTCTTCGCTGCGGGCTGTAGCGCCTCAGGCTGCGTACAGCCCTGCCCGTTGCGTGGCAGGACGTACTGTGTCACAAAGAGATAAGTGGTTCTGTACAGATGGTGCGGGGCCGCTGCATCTTTGCTCGAGGGGGTCTCATGCTCAGCGTTTTTGACCTGTTCAAGATTGGCATCGGACCGTCCAGTTCGCACACTGTGGGGCCGATGGTGGCGGGCAAGGCTTTTGCGGGGGAACTGGCGGTACTGGGGCTTTTGCCCATGGTCGGGCGCGTTAGTGTTGATCTTTTTGGTTCTTTGGCCCTTACGGGCGAGGGCCACGGCACCACAGGAGCCATCTTGGGCGGCCTGGAAGGTGAAGAGCCCGCCTCGGTTGATACGGCCCATCTGGCCCGGCGCACGGCGGAACTTAAAAATAACGCCGACCTTGTTCTCATCTGCGCACAAACCATTCCTTTTGTTTACGAACGCGACATGCGCCTGCACAAGGGCATGTTTCTGCCCCGTCACTCCAATGCGATGAAGCTCACGGCCCATGCCGGTGACGGCACGGAGCTGTATACCCGTACCTACTACTCCATTGGCGGCGGCTTTATCCGTACAGATGCGGACTTTGACAGCGAGCCGGAGACCTGGCCCAATCCTCCGTATCCTTACAAGACCGCCAGCGAACTGTTTGCCATTTGCGAAAGCGAAGGCAAAACCGTGGCGCAGATCGTCATGGCCAACGAAAGTTTCTGGCATTCGCCCACGGAGGTGCGCCGCCGCGCCCAGGCCATCATGGATGTCATGCGTGATTCGGTAGAGCGCGGTTGCTACACCGACGGCGTGCTGCCCGGCGGCTACAACGTGCGCCGCCGCGCGCCCAACCTGCTGCGCAAGGTCAGTGCCCTTCAGGCGCAGGGCCGCCGTGATCTGAGCCTGTGGCCGACGCTTTACGCCTTTGCCGTGGCAGAGGAAAACGCTTCCGGCGGGCGGGTGGTCACAGCCCCCACCAACGGTGCCGCTGGGGTTGTGCCCGCAGTGCTGACCTACTATCAGAATTTCTACCCCCATGCCACGGAAGAGGGCGCTCTGGACTTCTTGCTCACGGCGGGAGCCATCGGCCTTTTCTTCAAAACAAATGCCTCCATTTCAGGGGCGGAAGTTGGCTGCCAGGGCGAAGTGGGCGTGGCCTGCTCAATGGCGGCGGGAGCCTACTGCGCGGTAACGGGCGGCAATGTGAAACAGGTGGAAGTGGCTGCCGAAATTGGCATGGAGCACAATCTGGGCCTGACCTGCGATCCAGTGGGCGGGCTTGTGCAGATCCCCTGCATCGAGCGCAATGGCGTTGCCGCAGAGCGCGCGGTCAATTGCGCGCAGCTTTCACGCCTGGAAGACGGGCGGCAGCGCGTGATCTCGCTGGATGCCATTATTGAGGTCATGTACCGCACGGGCCTTGATCTGCAATCCCGCTACAAGGAAACCTCGTTGGGCGGTCTGGCTCAGGCCGTGGCCGAAGGGCTGGAACGCAAGAAAAATTCCGAAAACGCCTGATCCCGATAATCAAGGAAGAACATCAATGAGTGAAATACGCATTGTCGCTGAACTGGAAGTGCTGCCCCAGCACCGTGAGGCCCTCATGCCCGTACTGCAGGCTCTGGTGGACGGCAGCAGGGGCGAGGCAGGCAACATAAGCTATGAGCTTACCGAGGACCTGTCCAATGTGTGCCGCTTTTTCGTTATTGAAGCCTGGGCTTCGCAACAGGCCATAGACGAGCACAACGTCACGCCGCACTTTACGGCTTTTGTGGCCTTTACCGAAGGCAAGCTCAAGCACTTGGCCATAACCCTGCTCAAGAAGGTTTTTTAGGCTGTAGCTCCACGGGCGTCTTTTCAGTTATCGCTGCGTCGAACTTCATCTTTTGTTCAGGTCGTGCGATGATGGGGATTGCCGCCTTGAAACACGTTTGATTTCAAAACAGGTTTGACCATAAAAAACGGGCATGCAGTGCATGCCCGTTTTTTGTGTAAATGGCGTCGATGTTTAGTACGGCCTAGCGCGGTTCGATAACTTCCAGACCATTCATGTAGGGCACCAGCACCTTGGGCAGAATCACGCTGCCGTCCTTTTGCTGGCAATTTTCCAGTATGGCGGCGGTGGTGCGGCCAGTGGGCAAGCCGGAACCGTTGAGGGTGTGGACAAAAGCCGCCTTGCCACCCTTGGGCTTGAAGCGGATGTCTGCCCGGCGCGCCTGAAAGTCGGTGCAGTTGGAGCAGGACGATATTTCCCGGTAGGTTTTCTGCGCGGGCATCCACACTTCAACGTCGTAGGTTTTGGCAGAAGAAAAGCCCATATCACCAGTGCACAGGGTGATGAAACGGTAGGGCAGTTCCAGCAGTTCCAGCAGTTCACAGGCGTGACCGCGCATGAGTTCAAGCTGGTTGAAGCTGTCTTCGGGGTGAGCGAAGCGTACCATTTCAACCTTGGTGAACTGGTGCATGCGTATCATGCCGCGTGTGTCCTTGCCCGCGCTGCCCGCTTCGGAACGGAAGCAGGGGGTCGCGGCGCAGTAGGCGCGGGGCAGGTCAGCCTCGTCCAGCACTTCGCCTGCGTGCAGGTTGGTCAGCGGCACTTCGGCTGTGGGAATGAGAAAATAGTCCCAGTCCTGCAACTTGAACAGGTCTTCCTCAAACTTGGGCAACTGGGCCGTGCCTGTCATAGTGGCGCGGTTGACCATATAGGGAGGGCTTACTTCAGTGTAGTCGCCGTGGCAGGTATGCCTGTCGAGAAAAAAGGCGGCCAGGGCACGTTCAAGGCGTGCGCCCCAACCCAGGGACACCACAAAACGGCTGCCCGTAAGGCGCGCGGCACGTTCAAAATCCAGCCCGCCCAGGGCAACGCCAATGTCGCCGTGTTCGCGCACATCGAAATCAAACTGACGGGGCGTGCCCCAGCGGTTCACTTCAACATTTTCGTCTTCATTGGCTCCCAGCGGCACGGTGCTGTCGGGGATATTTGGCACGCGCATGAGCCAGCTTTCCACATCGGCCTTGGCCTGTGCGGTTTCGACGTCCAACTCCTTGATGCGGTCAGACAGGGTGGAAAGTTCTGCAAGCAGTTCCCCGGCATCCTGACCAGAGCGCTTGAGGGCCGCCACCTGCCCAGATGCTTCATTACGCTTGCTTTTGAGGCCTTCCACTTCTGTGAGCAGGGTGCGGCGTTTGCCGTCCAGTTCCAGAAATGCATCCACACTGATGTCCGAATGACGGTCGGCCAGAGCCTTGGCCAAAACTTCGGGCTGCCTCTGCACCAGTTTGAGATCAATCATGACCGCTCCTGAAAAATTGCGCTGTATTACGCTGGATACGCGGTAAATTTGCAGCCAGAGCTGCCCGCGACATCGTTATTCCTTTATCACGGGGGCATACTGCCTTGCAAGGCTGGCTTTTTCCGTATATAGACCACGAGAATACTCTTGAAAATTTCTATAAAACGCGAGGCTGTCATGAAACCTGTGCGCAATGTATTATGTCTAGTTTTGCTTGCTTTTCTGGCAACAGCCTGCGGGCCCGCCAACAGTGTGCGCCTGCTGCCGCCGCCTTTTATGGAAGGCGCTGTGCTGCCCGGCCCCAAGGCTCCCAGAGTGACTGTGGTGGCATTTGAAGACAAGCGGCAAGACCAGACTGTCATAGGTTCGCGCCGTGACAATACCGCCTTTGTCACCAATGACAGCGTTACCCAGTGGATAAGCAAGGCCCTTGCTGACGAACTGGCCCGTAACGGCCTTCAGGTTTCTTATGCCGACAGCGTAAATCAGGCCCGTGCGGGTAATCCCGACTATCTGGTGACTGGCGACGTGGATCAGGTATGGCTGCGCGAAAACTCCGCCACCGACCTGGCAACCAGCATGCGCGTCAACTACTCCGTAGCCAACCGGCAGAGCCGCATCTACAGCGAAACGCTCAATGCCTCGCAGTCGCGCACGGTCATGCCAATGGGCAGCGCTGCCGACAATATTATGCTGGACACGCTGCGTGAACTTATCAAGCCCATGGCGCAAAAGATTGTTCAGGCTATTGAGGCCAAGAAATAAGCTTCTGCGCGCTTCGCGTGCCCTGTTTTTCTGCGCGGCGCTGACAGTGACCGCGTTGGTGTATTGTACCCTGCCGTCGGCCCTTGTGGTCGGCGGCTTTGTGTTGGCGGCGCATGCCGAAGAAGCAGTCGGCACGGGCCAGCTTCGCTTGGGTCAATTCCCCACGGGAGAACCGTTTGGCGGGCAGCTGGCAAAAAAGCCTGCGGATCAGGCACTGCCTGCCCCGTCCCATCCTGGTTTCTCTTCTGATCCCGTCTCTGTCCCTGATGCCGCAGCCCCACCTCTTGCTGACATCGAACACAGTGAACTTGCGCGGGCGCGAACCCCGCTCAACAGCGCTGCGGCGCGTATTCTGGCTGAAGGCAATGCCCGTATGGCGGCTCTGGCTGCTGCTGCCGATGCTTTGCCCAACAGGCGCGACATTCGCATGGGGGCCATCAATGCCGATGAACGGCTTGTTCTGGCCGCGCAGCTTTACCGTTCCGTAGTCAGGTATCACGAAGATGGCGCGCCTGCTGTAACGGTGCACTTGCGGGCTCGTCCCGGGGCTGCCAGCAATATATCGCAGGCTCTGCGGAGTGCTGATCTCGTGCAGTTGCGGCTGCGCCTTTTGCAGGAAACGACAGATCTGCTGCAACTCATGAATGCGCGTGATCCGGCTGAAAATGGCGCTGTAAGGAATCACGCGGGCAGCAACCACCGTTCTGGCATACGCGGCAGCGGCAACCTCGGCAATGTATACCGGGCGCCAGTGGGAATGCACGACGCGGCAAGTTCCGCCAGGCCCGGCGAACGCGGTGGAGATGCCCGCAAGAACGCGCTGGATGAGGCTTTTTCGGGTTGTGTGGGGGCCGGGGCAGAAGCGCCCCCGGTGGCAGATGCCACACCCGGCACAGATTTTTCCGATGCCTCGCTTGACGACGCAGTGTGGACTGAAAGGCATTGGAACAATGCCTCACACCAACTACAAGCACTTTTGCAGGCGCAGGACGTTCTGGCGTCCGATGCGGACGGCTGGCTTGTGCCTGACGGACTTTTGCCCCAGCTGGAGCAGGTGTCTGCCCGGTTGCCGCAAAGCCCTGGCGCATGGCTTTTGCTGGCCGAGGCACAGTTGCGGCGCGGGTTGCCGCTGCAAAGCATTGTTTCGTGCGATGCTGCTCTGGCTCTGGATTCCGGCCTGAGCAGGGCGCGCTACATCCGCGCACTCGGGCATTGGCGGCTTCAGCAGCTTGCCCTTGCGGAAAATGATCTGACTTCGTCTCTGGATGACAGGCACGGTTTCACGCCTCAAGGAGATGACAGGGCGCGGCGCTTGCGGGCGCGGGGAACCGTACGCATGCAACGGCGCGATATGACGGGTATGTGTGAGGATTTTGGCGCGGCCTGTGCGCTGGGCGAGTGTGAGGGGTTGATTCTGGCCAGGGCGCAGCAGTACTGTCTGCCGTCTGGATCTTCTGACCCGCAGGCCAGCCCGGAAGCGCGGCAGGAAAGCACGCCTGCCCCGCCAGATGGGGAAAAATCCACCGCGCCAGATGCGGAATCCTCTCCGTCAGATCTTTCGAAGTCAGCTGCTGGAACTAAGGAACTAAAGCCGTGAGCCGTGACCCTCTTCTTAAAGTCTACGGGCATGTATACCCGGTGAGCAGCGCGTTTTACGACGATCTGGCGCACGCTTGCGCCGATGCCCTGCCCGACGCTGATGATATTCCCGTGCTGGAAAAAGACGGGGACATGGCGCGCATTTCCTTTGAGGGTATGTACTTTCCTGTGGACGAAGTGCTGGAAGCCCTGGCCCGGCATCTGGAGCCGGAACACAAGGGCAAGCTTGATGTGCTGGATATGGACGGCTGGCGTCTGACACGGCATGCGCTCGAAGGGGGCCGCATCAATAGCAGCAGCGCGCCGCTGAATAATGTTCTGGACTATTCAGGGCATTAATGGCCTGTAAAATCGCCAATCGCCAATCGCCAATCGCCAATCGCCAATCGCCAATCGCTCGTCACCGCTTCACGCGGTTTTTTTAGTCTGTCAAAAGCAGGGCATTTTTTAGGGCAGCATATCTTTGAAATATTACATTTTCAAAGGTGACGTGCTGCCCCCCTCATGCAATTTACGGCAAAATCCAGGACGCGTTACCGCGCGTTGCGCCCTTGTAACGCGCTGGCTAACCAGCCACGTTCCGTTCAAAAAGTGCCATATATTCCTGATTGCCCTTGGGCCCTTTGATGGCGGCGGGCAGCACTCCACGGCAGTTCAAGCCAAGGTTTGCCTCGGTAAAGGCCAGTATTTTGTCGACCGCCCTTTGCCGCGCTTCTTCATCGCGCACGACGCCCTTGACCGTCTCGCCCGGTCCCAGCTCGAACTGGGGCTTGATGAGGGTAGCCACAATGCCGCCGGGCTTGAGCCACGTCATGCAGGCTGGCAGCACCAGAGTAAGAGAGATAAAGGAAACGTCGGCCACCACCATGTCTACCTGTTCGGGAATAAGTTCGGCTTCTGCATGGCGCAGGTTGACGCCTTCAAGGTTGACAACGCGGGTGTCGGCCCGGAGTTTTTCGTGCAACTGGTTGCGGCCCACGTCCACCGCATAAACACGGGCGGCTCCGCGTTGCAGCAGGCAGTCGGTAAAGCCGCCAGTGGACGCGCCGGCGTCCAGGCAAACAAAGCCTGTCACGTTCAGTTTGAACTGGTCGAGAATGGTAATCAGCTTGTAGGCCCCCCGGCTCACATAGGGTTCCGGCTCCAGCAGGGCAAAGGCCGTGTCTGCCGGATAGGGATGCCCGGGTTTGGGCACAAGCTGGGGCGGTGCGCCGGGCACGCATTCCGCAAGAATGATTTTGCCCGCCATGATAAGGCGGCGTGCCTGCTCGCGGCTCGCGGCAAGGCCTTGCTCAAAAACAAGTTGGTCTGCGCGTTGTCGTGGGTTTTTTGCCATGCGGGCTATATAGCGCCGAAGGGCCGCCCTGGCAATGCGGCGGGCCGCAGTGGCAGGGCAGAATATGATGCCGCCTGGTCTTTGCCTCTTACCCCTTGCCAAAAGTTGAAAGAAGCGCTATATGGTTTGCCCTTGTGCGATATACTTTCGCACCAAGGGAAAAACGCGCGGGCGTCTGGCAGTAATTTCGCCGGATTATGCCGCGTTCCATGAGGTAGTTGTCATGAAGAAAGATATCCATCCCAAAGTGTTCAATGCCACCATCACCTGCGCTTGCGGCAACGAAGAAACCGTGCTCTCCACCAAGGGTGAGCAGGTAAGCGTGGAAGTATGTTCCGCTTGCCATCCTTTCTACACCGGCAAGCAGCGCTTCCTTGATACGGCTGGCCGTATTGACCGCTTCCGTAAAAAGTACGCCAAGTTTGAGCCTAAATAGTCGCGGGCGGCAGGATATGCCGCACAAGGATGACGCACGGCAGGGAGCGCCAGGCAAGGCCGCAGGGGGAAAATCCCGGTGGGCCATGATGGCGCTTTATGCTTTGACGTCTGCCTGCCCCACAGTGGGTGGTCAGGCCGTTATGGAAGGCGTGATGATGCGCAACGGCGATACCTACGGTCTTGCCGTACGCCAGGCCGACGGGGAGATTATTGCCCGTCGTCTGCCCTGGTTTTCTCTGTTGCGTTATGACTGGCTGAAAAAGCCTTTCCTGCGGGGCTTTCCTATTCTGCTGGAAACGCTCGTCAACGGCATCAAGGCGCTTAACCGCTCGGTAGAGGTGGTGGCTCAAGGGCAGGAAGAGGAAATCTCTGGCTGGCATCTGGTAGTAACCATGCTGGCAGCCCTGCTTATGGCCATCGGCCTTTTCGTGGTGGTGCCGCACCTGTTGTCCCTGGGTATGCTGTGGCTGAACCTGGGCGGCGACGTGGAAGGGCTGACCTTTCATCTGTGGGACGGCTTTTTCAAGTGCTGCATCTTTATGGGGTACATAAAAGCCATCTCTTATGTTCCTGACATCCGCAGGGTTTTTCAGTACCACGGGGCAGAGCACAAGACCATTCACGCTTTCGAGTCCGGCGACGAGGTAACTGCGGCAAGCGCTGCGCGCATGAGCCGCCTGCATCCGCGTTGCGGCACCACGTTTTTGCTCTTTGTCATCTGCATATCCATTATTTTGCACGCGGTGCTGGTGCCTGCGCTGCTGGCCCTGCACACGCCGCAAGGCGCTGTGGCAAAGCACGCCCTGACCATCTTTTTCAAGCTGCTGCTTATGGTGCCCATCAGTGCTTTGGCTTACGAGCTTATCCGCTATGCGGCGCGCCTGCCCCAGGGGCCGCTTGCCAGCATTCTGCGCGCGCCAGGCCTGGCCCTGCAAAAGCTGACCACCTATGAGCCGGACGAAAGCCAGCTTGAAGTGGCGGTAGTGGCCCTGCGTGAAGCTTTGGGGCCCGAGGCCGGAGAAAATGTACGCACGGTGCCCTACACCGCGCAGTAACGCCCTTTGCCTCTGTACGGTTGGGCTGAGGCCCGCCGTCCGCTGTTTCCGTTTTTGTCCACTGCCAGCCGGAGATCCCTATGTTCGCCAAATTAGAAGGCCTGGAAAAAAAGTATCTGGAGCTTGAGGATGCCCTCGCCCAGCCCGATGTTTTCAACGACCAGGATCATTACCGCAAGCTGACCAAGGCCCACGCCGATCTGCGCGACGTGGTGGATCTTTTTCGCCGTTACCGTTCCGTGAGTGAAGAGCTGGCCGAAAACAAGCTGCTGCTGCATGACGACGACCCCGAAATGCGCGCTATGGCACAGGAAGAAGTGCAGAAGGCCGAGGAAAAACTGCCGGAGCTTGAGCTTGAGCTCAAGGTCATGCTGTTGCCTTCCGACCCGCTTGACGAAAAGAACACCATTCTGGAAATCCGGGCTGGCACTGGCGGCGAAGAAGCTGCCCTTTTTGCCGCCGATCTCTTCCGCATGTATACGCGTTTTGCCGAGCTCAAGGGCTGGAAAGTGGAATTGATGAGTGAATCCCTCTCGGAATCCGGGGGCTTCAAGGAAGTCATCTGCCTTATCGCTGGCGACCGCGTATACAGTCACCTCAAGTACGAGGCCGGAACCCACCGCGTGCAGCGCGTGCCCGCCACCGAGACGCAGGGGCGCATCCATACCTCTGCCGCCACTGTGGCCGTCATGCCCGAAGCTGAAGAAGTGGACGTTGAAATCCGCCCCGACGACCTGCGAATAGATATTTACCGCGCCTCGGGAGCAGGCGGCCAGCACGTCAACAAGACGGAATCGGCCGTGCGCATTACCCACCTGCCCACCAACACCGTGGTTACCTGCCAGGACGAACGCTCGCAGCACAAGAACAAGGCCCGCGCCATGAAGGTGCTTGCCTCGCGTATTCTGGCCGCCGAGCGTGAACGCCAGAACTCGGAACTGTCGGCAGACCGCAAGGCGCAGGTTGGTTCAGGTGACCGTTCGGAACGCATCCGCACCTACAACTTTCCGCAGGGGCGCTGCACAGACCATCGCATCAACCTTACCCTGTATTCTCTGGACAGGATTATGGAAGGCGAAATTCAGTCTTTGGTGGAAGCGTTGGGCACGGCCGCTCAGGCCGAAGCACTCAGGGCGCAGAACACAGACTAACGCACGTTCATATCCGTATTTTCGTATCAGTGTCGCGTGTTCACCGCACGGCCGGACTGTTTGAAAGTATGACAAGAAATGTCAAATCCCCGTAAGCCATCAGCTTGCGGGGATTTTTTATTTGTGCAGGCTGCTTCAACCGGAGGTCACGGCAGAACCTGCTCTCTACAGAAGTGCTCCGGGGCAAGAGCCGCGTCTCTTTGAAATGCCTTACACCTCAGAGTTGTCATCCCACCGGAAGGTGCATTTTATCGAAAAATCCACACAGCGTAGCAGCGTGCTGCTCTCTTGTGCAGCGATAGAACCTTTATCCTTTTTTAACGTCAAAAGGCATGAAGGATTACGGCAAGGCAAAGAGCGAGGCAGGAAACGTGATTTTTTTTGACGACAGAATTTTGGTTTCTTGAGCGGGAGCGGGGCTATCCGGTTCAAATGCCGCCGCCGTAGAAGAAATACTGGGCGCAGGATCGGCATCATCTGGTGTTGCTGTTGAAAAAATGACGCTTCCTTGCGCAGCATCTGCCGGGGGAGTAGCGCCGGGAATTACGGAAAGCTCGTTGCCGCCGGAATCATATATGACCGTGGCCTTGGGCGTTATGACGCTGAAGCCGCCGCCGGGCATGCCCGTGATGCGCACATTGCCTGAGTTGACCAGGATGCTTCTGCCATTGGCAAGAACAATACTGACCACGCCCGCCACCCCTTTGCCGGATGTGCTCACAACCATCACAGCGCCACTGGGCATAACCGCTTGTGCGGTTTTTTGTTCTATCTGTTCAGATGCTTGCGGTAAAAATACTGTGGATGCAGGTGCTTTAAGGGCAAATGTTTCCCGCAGGGGTGTTTTGGGCGCAGGCGCAGCAGAAGACGCGGCAACCACATTCATACAGGCCGTAACAGGAACAGAAGACGTTTTTTTACTTGTGGGTATGAGTGACATTGCTTCGCTCCATTTCCTGTGAGCCGCTGTGCCGCAGAAGCGGCCTCTTTGGCTTTGGCATAGCACTTTGCAAAAGAGCAGAATATTGCTGTGCTCACAGTTGAAGACGTAGCAAAATTTATTCCACGATCAGAAGGAAAATTATGCCGGGCAATAGGATAGGGTATTGAGGGCAGGTCCCGGCATTGAGCGAAGAGGCATAGTATTGAAGGAAGGGTGCGGCACGAAGATTCCCGGTGGGCAGTGCAAGCTACAATGCCCCAGGGGCTGTCTCCAAATAATTCTTTTGTCCAACGGGCTGCGTCAAAAGGCCCTTTTTACTCCAGTCATGTACCGTGAGAGTACACTTCTTGCGTAAAAAAGGCCTTGTTCCTTGCCCTTGGCGCAAAGTCATTTATTTAGAGGCAGCCTCTAGTCACCCACCACAAAGGCTCCGGGGTAAAGAATGGAGAAGATCTCAAGCTGTTTTTGAGCTCCAAAGGAATCAGGCCATGGCCCCGCCTGAACGTTCCACATATTGTTGCTGCCAAAGTGCATGCGGCTCTTGTGTCCGGCCCTGTCCAGATCGCGCGCGAGTCTGTCGGCATTGTCCTTGTTGGCGAAAGCGCCTACCTGAACATAGTAGGACCCGGCAATGTCGCCATCGTTGCGCATCTGTGGCACGCCACCGAGGCTTTGCACGCGCACCCGGCCCGTGCCTGGCCCGATAATATTCAACTGGGTGGCGGCAGCGCGTGAAAGGTCGATAATGCGGTCGCCCACAAAGGGACCTCGGTCGTTGATGCGCACAATGATGCTGCGGCCGTTGCTCATATGGGTGACGCGTACCTTGGTGCCCAGGGGCAACAGCTTGTGGGCCGCCGTCATAGCGTACTGGTTGTAACGTTCGCCATTGGCAGTGGTTTTGCCGTGAAAGCCCGGTCCATACCAGGAGGCTTCGCCCACTTCAACAAAGCCGTGGGCAGATTTGAGCGGATAGTAGGTTTTACCGCGTACCGTGTAAGGTTTGGTGCCGGTGACGCCGCCTTTGCGCCATGAGCCGCCCCCTCGGGAGCCGCACCCGACCAGCAGCAGGGTACAGAGTGCGAGTAAAAGGCAGTTCCGCAGCAAGCGGAGGGCGGGGGTCACTTAATGCGTCTCCAGCGGATGAAGATAGGGCAGGCAGGGGAAGCCTTCGCGTTTGCCGCAGGCCGCGCAGATGTCGGCTCCAGTGCCTTGCGCGCCGGCTTCAGCATGCAGGCGGAGCAAAAGGTCGTGTCCTTCACAGCGCAGCAGGCCGCGCTCGTTGGCGCCTTCAAGCAAGGCCACTGCGGGTTCGCGGCGGCCTGCTTCAAGAAAATCACGGGCAGCAAGCAGGTACAGCAGTTCGTGTTCCGGCCCGTACAGTGCGTCCAGCAGAGTCACATAGTTTGCGCCAAATGCCTGCCGCGCCAGATGTTCCTCGCTGGCAAGCCAGCGTGCGAGATGGGTGTTGTGCTTTTCAACAGCCAGGTACTGGGCCAGCATGCGCAGGCCGTGCGACAGCACATGGCTTATGCGGGACAATTCGCGTGAAGAGCTTTCAGCGGTTTGCCCCACAAGCCCGCGCAGGGGATTGTACATGTCTGCTGTAACAGCATCGTGCCGCGCAATCTGGGCGAGGCGGTTGGCGTAGTGCTGATTCTGAAAGGCGTCTTCTCTCAGTTTGACGCATTCATGAAAAGCGTAACCGATGCTCCAGTCGATAAGCGCTTCAAGCGCATGCTGCCCAGCGGTGCCGCCAGGCAGCAGATTGTTCGCATGACGAAGCAGGGCTTCAATCTGCTTGGATTCCGCAGGATCTGTTGCGGATGCGGGCGAATACTCGCCGTTGCCCTGCGGTGTCAGGCCCAGGGTGTCGGCCTGGGAGATGGGGCCGGGCGTGTCGACCGGGGCTATGTCGCTGTGGGCGGGGGCATTGCGAAACAACAGGTGGGACGTGTCTTTCAGACGCCAGAATACGCCCTTGCGCATGGCCTCGCCCAAAAGGTCGCGCAGGGCAGAGTAGGAGACAGCGCCAGCCTGTTCAAAACGCTGGCGCTGGGCCGAAAGAGACTGAAAAACCGTGCAGTAGTCACGAACAAGGTCGCGCACAAGAAAATCGCGGTTTGCCAGCAGCCAGCGTCCTTTCACGCTTCGTCCTCCTTAAGAAGGGCCCTGGCCACGGCCAGGTCGTAAAGCCGGAGGGGATCAGCGTCGGCATTGCGTTCCAGCCGGTAAAGTTCCGAGGCGTCCTGCACCACGCTCATGCTGAGCCAGGGGTGGCGCTCCCATACGTCAGGCATATCGGATCGCCAAAGGCGGAATTCCACCTCGCCGTGTTCGCCTCGGCGAACATAAACACGGGAAAGGGTGTTGCCTGCCTGGGGATGGTAGTACAAACCGAGTTCGTCTTTCATTATGTGCATTCCTTGGAAGTAGCGCCGGATAAGCGCGGCGAGTCACTATACAGCATCAGTCTACGTCAAACAGGGCTGTTTGCAAAGGGTGCGCGCATTCGATATGTGAAAAAATGTACATAATACGAAAAAAAGTTGCACAATTGACAAAAAAGTGGGTATTACTAACCAATATAAAGACGGGACAAGCATGGCTGATGGACTGCGCATTCTGGCGCAAATACATGCTTGGCGGGCGCGGGGTCTGTATTTGTACATATATTCCCGCCCCGGTTGTCATTGGCATGAAAATGCGGTATGCAATGATTTGACCGCGTTGCGGCCTGAGGGGCCGAGGCTTTGACTCGCCCGTCTCACGCGATCCTTTGGGGCGTCCCGAATTTCACGGGGCGGGCGCGTTTCGGCGGGGGGCAATACCCGTCGGCGGAAGAACCTTTCGGTTCTTGTCCGCACGCCCGGTGAAGCATGGCATTTGCCAGCCCCGGATCGTCGCACTTGACCGGCACATCACGCACTGCGTGATACAAACAAACCATGTGGAGGTATGGCAATGGCGAAACATGCAACCCCCCTGTTGGACCAGCTGGAAAGCGGCCCCTGGCCGAGCTTTGTGTCCGACATCAAGCAGGAAGCGGCTGTTAGGGCCAAGAATCCTAGGGGTATCGATTATCAGATCCCTGTGGATTGCCCTGAAGACCTGCTGGGTGTGCTTGAACTTTCCTATAATGATAAGGAAACCCACTGGAAGCACGGCGGTATCGTTGGCGTGTTCGGTTACGGCGGCGGCGTTATCGGCCGTTACTGCGACCAGCCCGAAATGTTCCCCGGCGTTGCTCACTTCCACACCATGCGTGTGGCCCAGCCTGCGGGCAAGTTCTACAACAGCAAGTTCCTGCGCGACCTGTGCGACATTTGGGACATGCGCGGTTCCGGTCTGACCAACATGCACGGCTCCACTGGCGACATCGTGCTTCTTGGCACCCAGACCGCCCAGCTCGAAGAAATCTTCTTCGAACTGACCCACAACATGAACGTGGACCTTGGTGGCTCCGGCTCCAACCTGCGTACTCCTGAAGCCTGTCTTGGCCAGTCCCGCTGCGAATATGCCTGCTACAACACGCAGGACATGTGCTACCAGCTGACCATGGACTATCAGGACGAACTGCACCGTCCCGCCTTCCCCTACAAGTTCAAGTTCAAGTTCGACGGCTGCCCCAACGGTTGCGTGTGCGCCATGGCGCGTTCCGACTTCGCCGTTGTCGGTACCTGGAAGGACGACATCAAAATCGACCAGGAAGCCGTGAAGGCTTACGTGGCCGGTGAATTCGCTCCCAACGCCGGTGCTCACTCCGGTCGTGACTGGGGCAAGTTCGACCTGCAGAAAGAAGTGGTGGACCGCTGCCCCTCCCAGTGCATGAAGTGGGACGGCTCCAAGCTCTCCATCAAGACCGCTGACTGCGTGCGCTGCATGCACTGCATCAACACCATGCCCCGCGCTCTGCACATTGGTGACGAACGCGGCGCCAGCATCCTCGTGGGCGCCAAGGCTCCCGTGGTTGACGGCGCGCAGATGGGTTCGCTGCTCGTGCCCTTCGTCTCCTGTGAAGCTCCCTACGACGACGTCAAAGAAGTCATCGAAAAGATTTGGGACTGGTGGATGGAAGAAGGCAAGAACCGCGAACGCGTGGGCGAAACCATGAAGCGTCTGTCCTTCCAGAAGCTGCTGGAAGTCACCGACACTCCTGCTGCCGCTTACCACGTCAAGGAACCCCGTTCCAATCCGTACATCTTCTTCAAGGAAGAAGAAGTCACCGGTGGTTGGAACCGCGACCTCGCCGCTTACCGCAAACGCCATCAACGCTAGTCAAAGGGGGAGAAAAACATGGCTTTTATTTCTTCCGGGTACAATCCCGCCAAACCGATGGAAGGCCGTATTACTGACATCGGCCCCCACAAGTATGATGAATACTTCCCCTCGGTTATTAAAAAGAACTTCGGCAAGTGGCTCTATCATGAAATTCTTGAGCCCGGCGTGCTCATGCACGTGGCCGAAAGCGGCGACAAGTGCTACACCGTCCGCGTGGGTGGTACTCGTACCATGTCCATCACGCTGATTCGTGAACTGTGCGACATCGCCGACAAGTATTGCGAAGGCAGCCTTCGCTGGACCACCCGTAACAACATTGAATTCATGGTCGACAGCGAAGAAGGCATGAAAGCCCTGCGCGACGACCTGAACAGCCGCAAGTTTGACGGCGGTTCGTTCAAGTTCCCTGTGGGCGGCACCGGCGCTGGCATCAGCAACATGGTGCACACCCAGGGTTGGGTGCACTGCCACACGCCCGCCACCGACGCCTCCGGCCCGGTCAAGGCTGTGATGGACGCCGTGTTTGAAGACTTCAAGTCCATGCGTATGCCCGCTCCTGTGCGCATCGCCCTGGCTTGCTGCATCAACATGTGCGGTGCCGTGCACTGCTCCGACATCGGCCTTGTGGGTATCCACCGCAAGCCCCCCATGATCGACCACGAATGGGCTGACCAGCTGTGCGAAATTCCCCTGGCCGTGTCTGCTTGCCCCACTGCCGCCGTGCGTCCCACCAAGGTGGAACTCAACGGGCAGAAGGTGAACTCCATCGCCATCAAGGAAGACCGCTGCATGTACTGCGGTAACTGCTACACCATGTGCCCTGCGCTGCCCATTTCGGACGGCGAAGGCGACGGCGTTGCCATCATGGTTGGCGGCAAGGTTTCCAACCGCATCAGCATGCCCAAGTTCTCCAAGGTCGTTGTGGGTTACATCCCCAACGAACCGCCCCGCTGGCCTTCGCTGACCAAGACCGTGAAGCACATCGTTGAAGTGTACGCGGCCAACGCCAACAAGTATGAACGCCTGGGCGACTGGGCTGAACGCATCGGTTGGGAAAGCTTCTTCAAGCTGACCGGCCTTGAGTTCACCCACCACCTTATCGACGACTTCCGTGATCCCGCCTACTACACCTGGCGCCAGAGCACGCAGTTCAAGTTCTAGGATTATCTTGCTTAACCCCGGCGGCGCATTCGGCGTCGCCGGGACAGGAGAACCACCATGGCTGACGACAAAGACATTGTTGTTGAATTTCTGAACAGCAAATCCGCCTCCAAGTCGAAGTTCTATTTCAAGGACTTCACCGACCTGTTCCCCGACAAAGGCCCCCGCGACGTGAAGAAAATCCTCACCAAGCTGGTCAACGAAGAAGTGCTGGAATTCTGGTCTTCCGGTTCCACCACCATGTACGGCCTCAAGGGTGCGGGCAAGCAGTCCCACGCTGAGGGCGAAGACTAGCGATTATTCTTTTTAGCCGGGCGCAATGGCGGATCAGTTTTTTTGTTCGGGGTTTGGGGCGGCTTGCCCGTGTCAGCCAAGAGAAAACTGAGCCTTCTGTTCACGGCTAGAAAATATCACTCGCTGAGATTGACCTCATTATGGCCTTCGCAGGGCTCGTCAGCCTTTGCGTGAAAGCCTCATGCAAGAAATGCCGCAACAATCGTTGTGGCATTTCTTGCATTTTAGCCGGGCTTGCAGGTACGTTCATTTCACGTTCTGGAACATCCGGGCGCCGCTATTCTGCCCTTGGGGTATTTAAAACTTGAAAAAATTTACATGCTCCAGGGGCTGTTTCTGAATAAATAGTTTTGCGCCAAGGGCAAGGAAAAAGGCTTTTTTACGAGAGGAATGTACTTTTCCGGTACATGACGAGAGTAAAAATAGCCTTTTGACGCATTTAGAAACAGCCCTGCTGCACAAGCCTGCAGCACGCCGCAACGAGCGTGGATTCACCCGAAGGCTATATTTTCCGGCAGGATGACAACGTTGAAATGTTCTGCATTGCAAAAGTAATCAGCTCTAGAGCAAATCACGCATGAAATGATTCAATTGTTGTGAAGGGGGCGCGTATAAATCCTTGCAGACCAATAGGCATAGGAGGACTTTGCTCGCCGTAAATCAGCGGGTTCAAGGCAAGCGCTCTAAGTCGATTTCGCCACAGTTCAGGCACGGGCCAGCGGGCATAGGCTGATGCGATGTGAAAGTTGGTTCACCAGGCATTGGCTCTCCCATAGACCAAAGCATTTTGTGGGGGATGTGCATTGGCCTGAAAAAAATTGCTGGTCAGGTATTGCAGCGCAGCTTGTCTGCGTATGGCCTGACATTGCAGGCAATGGTCCTCATGTTCTGATTATCCACGGCTGTATGCCGCAAAATCCGACAGGAGCTGGCATGGGAATTTCATTTAATCTCACGGATGGAGAAAAAAATTATCTGAGCCGTTTGGCTCGCATGTCCATTGAGGCGGGTCTTGTGGGCAAGATGGTGGACGTCGTTCCCGCCCCGCCAGAAGCAATGGTCAGGCCGCAAAGTCCACTGCGGCGGCATTTGGGAGCTTTCGTAACCATTTCAATTGAGGGTGCATTGCGCGGCTGCATTGGCAGCATTGTGGGGCAGGAGCCGCTGTATTTGAATATCTGGCGCATGGCCGCCTCTGCCGCGTTCAGTGATCCGCGATTCCCGCCACTGACGATTGACGAGTGGCGTAATAACGTAGAGCTGGCTATCTCCGTGCTTGATGAGTTGACGGTCTGCCCAGACCCCGAGGCTGTGGAAGTGGGACGGCATGGCCTTGTGCTCCAATATCAGAATCGAAGCGGTGTCTTCTTGCCACAGGTTCCTGTTGAGCAAGGCTGGAACCGCGAGGCCTATCTTGAGAATCTCTGCTTCAAGACAGGGCTGCCCAAGGGCAGCTGGCAGCAAGCCGGCGCGCGCCTGTTCTGGTTTGAAGCTCTGGTTTTTCCGGCATAACGCTTACCCTCGCTTTGAAGGGAATGCCTGCCCGGTCTGTCTCCGCGATTTTTGTATGCACGCGGGACACTTCCTTCGGGCAGCTCATTGGTATTATTGCAGATGGACGAGGCGTTGATATTTGGGCATTGCAACCGTGAAATTGCAGACAGTTTCAAAGCGCGCCTGCCTTGCACATGCTGCTGTGCGCACGTTGATGACGCTTGTTGCTGTGGCACATTGCCGGACGAAATCTAAAACACTGGCCTTGACGCTTTAGCCTGGCACTGGTGTGAAGCTCGTTCCATATGCGCATGAGTACTTGCCTTGACGCAAGCCTGAGCGTAAAGTGCTCATGTTTCTCAGGGCGGGGTGCAAGTCCCCACCGGCGGTGATGCGGCAGCTTTCAAGCTCCGCCAGCCCGCGAGCGCCCATGTTGGGGTCAGCAGATTCGGTGAGAATCCGAAGCCGACGGTAACAGTCCGGATGGAAGAGAACGGCTACAGCCACGCGGAAATTCCGTGCGCCGTGCGCATGATTTCTGACGTCGCCTGCGCAATGGCTTTGTTACTCGGTTCATGCCGAAGTCGCACCGTCTGCGCAGTCCGTCCGCGCCCTGATGCACCCTCTCCCGGTACTGAAACCGGAAATGGAGAATGGCATGCATCAGTCTACACTTTCCCTCAATTCTTTTGGCAATTCCGAAGAACGCGTGCATAGGGCTTTGGCGTCCTTGCGTGCAGGCGGCGGCGTTCTTGTGGTGGATGACGAAGACCGCGAGAATGAGGGGGACCTTATTTTTCCGGCCCAGACCATCACCGAGCCGCAAATGGCCATGCTTATCCGCCATTGCAGCGGGATTGTCTGCCTGTGTCTTACTGACGAGCACACGCGCCGCCTTGATCTGCCTATGATGACAGACAACAACACCAACACCCAGCAGACGGCCTTCACCATTACTATCGAGGCCGCCACTGGCGTGACCACCGGGGTTTCCGCCGCTGACCGAGTTGCCACCATACGGGCGGCAGTGGCCGACAATGCCTGCCCCGCAGACCTGCGCCGTCCCGGCCATGTGTTCCCCTTACGGGCGAAACCCGGAGGGGTATTGGAACGGCGCGGGCATACGGAAGCTACCGTAGACCTTATGCGTATGGCCGGGCATGCCCCCTGCGGCGTACTGTGCGAGCTGACAATGGATGACGGCAGCATGGCCCGCCTGCCACAGGTGGCGGCCTTTGCTATGGCCCATAACATGCCTCTGTGCAGCGTGGAAGATCTTGTGGCCTGGCGGTTGAGCCTGGCGGATGAGAAAATGGCTATATCAGCCTAATATCCGTTTCTAGCTACGGTTTTTGACGATTATTGCGTCAAGCGGCCCTTTTTATGAAGGAAGAGTATTCTTATATACTCGACCGGAATGAAAAGGGCCGCTTTTTGTACTCATTATAACATCTTTGAATTAGAAATAATCAGCGGTGAGAAGTAATGTTATTGGTAGTGGCTTGCAGAGATATTTCGACGGGGAGACTGGCCGCATCTTGCAAGCGGGCTCCGCCTTCTGCTTTCTCAAGTCATTTTAGCTGGTAGGCTGGGTTGATTACCTTTACTTGGGCCGCCTGCGCGGCGAGCGGCGAGGGGGCCTGTTAGGGGCTGCCGCCCCTCCGAGGCCCCCTCTGCACTCCCCCCGGACGACCCCGCTGGGTTTTCGTATATCTCCACTCCCACGGGATAGCCCACAAAGGCTTTTCAGATACCGTCATTTCACGAGGGCTGCGCGGCTTTAGCTTCGGGAGCTTCCCTCCCTTTGGTCGGGAGATCTCCCTGCGCGCCACGCAATGCCATCGTGTGCTTTCACGTTGCATGGGGGAGGGGGCGTCTGGGTGTGGGGGCTGGGTTGCCGCTAAAATTGAGGTTAGATCTCTAAGAAAAGGGTGTCGTGCCCTGCGGGCACGGAGGCTTTCTAATTTCTTTTATTTTGGTTGCCTGCGCGGCATCTGCTTCGGGAGCTTCCCTCCCCTTGGTCGGGTGATCTCCCTGCCGCCGCGCAGTGCCATCGAGGATTGGGTACTGTGGGGCAACAGGAATGCAGGGGCGGTAGTAGCTTATGATGATAGTGCGGCGACAAGTGGACCTTCTGGCGTAATACCCAGAAGGACTACTTTGGAAAGCTTTGTTTGGGGCAGGAAATTTTTGTAACAGGCTGAACAAGAATAGAAGTTTTAGGGGGTGGGGGCGTGGGGGAGGAGACCCTTTTACAAAAGGGTCCCTCCCCCACAAAGTATTTCAATCGAATTTTGCTTGTACCAATGCTGTTTAGCAGGGGCGCAGGCGCTCCGCCAGCCGTGTATAGCGCTTGCGGGTTTTGTTGTTCTTGACGGCCATGTGCAGAGCGCGGGATTCGCCCACCAAAATGACCAGTTTTTTCCCGCGTGTAGCACCCGTATAGATGAGATTGCGCTGGAGCAGCATATAGTGCTGCATCATGATGGGAATAACCACGGCGGGATACTCCGACCCCTGAGACTTGTGGATGGATATGGCATAGGCCGGGGCCAGCTCGTCCAGTTCGTCAAATTCGTAGGGCACAACGCGGTCGTCAAAGGTGACGCTGAGGGTGCGGTCAGTAAGATCCAGAAAGCTGATGCGTCCCATGTCTCCGTTAAAAACGTCCTTGTCGTAGTTGTTGCGAATCTGCATGACCTTGTCATGCAGGCGAAAGGCACGGTCTCCCCGCCGCACTTCAAGACCGTTGGGATTCAGGGCTTCCTGAAGGCGGGCATTCATCTGGCCCGCACCCACAGCCCCTTTGTGCATGGGGGTGAGCACCTGAATGTCGTTTACGGCATCAAAGCCAAAGCGGCGCGGAATGTGGTTGCGCACAAGGTCCACCATAAGATCGGCGGCTTTTTCAGGATCGTTTTGATGGATAAAATAAAAATCTGAAAGACGGTCCTTGCTGGATTCCAGCGAGGGCACTTCGCCCCTGTTGATAAGGTGGGCGTTGCAGATGATTTCGCTTTCCGCAGACTGTCGGAAGATTTCTGTCAGCTCCACCACGGGCACCACGCCAGAGGAAATAACGTCGCCCAGCACGTTGCCCGGCCCTACAGAGGGCAGCTGATGCACGTCGCCCACAAGCACAAGGGTCGCGCCCAGAGGTACGGCTTTGAGCAGATGATAGAAGAGCAGGGTGTCCATCATGGACGCTTCGTCCACCACCAGCAGACCGCAGGCCAGGGGGCTGTCTTCATTGCGGGCGAAGCCGTCTTCCTTGGGGCTGTATTCCAGCAGGCGGTGGATAGTGCAGGCCTCGCGCCCAGAGGTTTCGGCCATGCGCTTGGCGGCGCGCCCCGTGGGGGCCGCCAGCAGAATGCGGGCGCGCACTTCGGCGAACAGTTTTATGATGGCATTGATAATGGTGGTTTTGCCCGTACCCGGCCCGCCAGTGAGCACCATAACCTTGCTGCGGGCGGCCATGCGTACGGCTTCAAGCTGCTCGGGCGCAAGGCCGATGTCCAGTTGTTCCACCACCTTGTTCACAGTGGCGTCGGCGTTTTCAAAGCGTATGGACTTGGGTGAGTTCAGCAGGCGTTGCAGGTAAAAGGCCGTCTTGGATTCGCAGTGAAAATAGCGCCGCAAATACACGCCGGTTTCCGGCTGGCAGGACGCAGCGTCTCCGTCGGCGCCGGGCATATCCATATCTTCGCGCACGATGCGTTCGTCAGACTCAAGAGTGGTCAGGGCATCGCTCACAAGGTCTTCATCCACACCCAACTGGGCGCACACGGCCTGCATGAGGGCTGCTTCCGGCAGGTACACGTTGCCGTCGTCCGTAGCTTTTTGCAGCACATAGAGGGTGCCCGCCTGAATGCGCAGGGGGTGGTCGTGCTCAAAGCCCAGTTTGCGCGCCGCAGCGTCAGCCGTGACAAAGCCGATGCCGTGAATATCCATTGCCAGACGGTACGGATTTTCGCGCACGATGTTCAGGGCGTCTGCCCCGTAGGCACGGTAGATGCGCACGGCGTAGGCCGGGGTAATGCCGTGGGGTTGCAAAAAAAGCAGCAGATCGCGTATGCCCCGGTGCTCGGCCCAGGACGTGCGGATGCGGTCCAGACTCTTTTTGCCCACACCACGCACCTTGAGCAGGCGTTCCGGCTCTTCGTCCAGCACGCGGATGGTGTCGGTGCCAAATGCCTTGACGATGCGCGTGGCCATTTCATCGCCGACGCCCTTGATAAGGCCGGAGGCAAGATAAAGACGTATGCCCTCGCTGGTGGCGGGCATCATTTCTTCAGAGTGGCTGAACTCAACCTGACGGCCAAACCGGGCATTGTTGACCCAGCGGCCAGCAAGCTTCATTTGCACCCCTGCCTGCGGATTGACCATATGCCCCACGCAACCCACGGAATCTCGCGGGCGGGTAAGGCCGCCATCGCCGCCGGAGCTGTTGACGCTGGCGGGCATAAGACGCAGGACGGTATAGCCGTTTTCCTCGTTGTGAAAAATCACGCGTTCAATGGTGCCGGTGAGTTCGACGGCATCCGGGTCTTGCAGCAGAGACATTTCCTTCATGACAGCGTGTTTCCAGAACCTTGGCTTTTACCGTCAGGGGATGCCTTACGGCTGCGTGACCACCAGAACCAGTCACGCTGTTCAGAGGGCAGATGCGGATCGCGGGCCTGCGCAACGGCGCAGTGCATGACGTCCAGGCAGCAGATATCCACCTTCTGCCCCTTGAGGCGGCACAAGGCTTCATACAGTTTCTGCGGGTCGCGGCTGGCAAGGTCGCCCTTGTCGGTCACGCCCAGCAGGTCAAAATCTTTCAGCGCAGCAGGCCCCACAGACCGCAGCCCGTACAGGGGATGCTTTTTCATGCGCCGAGTCCCATGCGTTGTTGCAGAAGCAGAGCGTCTGCGAGGGCAAGGGCCGTCATGGCCTCCAGCACTGGCACTACGCGCGGGATGGCGGCAAGGTCGTGCCGTCCGCCAATAAGCACAGTAGCGGCATTGCCTTCTTTGTCCACGGTGTTCTGCGTGATGGCAATGGAGGCAATGGGTTTGACAGCCGCCCGCAGGATGATGTCCTGTCCGCTGGAAATACCGCCAAGGATGCCGCCCGCGTGGTTTGAGGCAAAGCGGGCCTTACCGGGACCGGGCTCGTCGGCGGGAAGCAGAGGATCGTTGTTTTGCGAACCGCGAAGGGCTGCTGCGGCAAAACCGTCACCGATTTCTATCCCTTTAACGGCTCCCACGCTCATAATGGCATGGGCCAAGGTGCCCTCAAGCTTGTCAAAAACGGGTTCGCCAAGTCCTGCGGGTACGTTACGCGCTTCAATGCGCACGATGCCCCCAAGGGTTTCGCCAGCCTTGCGGGCCTCGGCCACAAGGGTGTCCCACTGGCTGACCACAGAGGGCGCAGCCGCGCAATACGGGCGTAAGGCAGCTCCTTCCATATCCAGCCCCCAATGGGGAATGGCAACGCCGCCCAGCTCCACACAGCCGCCAAGAATTTTTACGCCGCGCCGGGCCAGAATTTTTTTGGCTATAACGCCGCCTGCCACACGAGCCGCAGTTTCGCGTCCGGACGAGCGGCCGCCGCCACGGTGATCGCGCAGGCCATTGTATTTTTGAAAATAGCCCCAGTCCGCATGGCCGGGGCGGAAGATTTCCGCAAGGTTGCCGTAGTCGTGGGAACGCTGATCTTCATTGGCGATAAAGAAGGCAATGGCCGTTCCCGTAGTAAGCCCTTCGTGCACGCCGGAGAGCAGACGAACGGTGTCAGATTCCTTACGCTTGGTGGCTGTAGGCCCCTGACCGGGTTTGCGGCGGTCCAGTTCGGCCTGAATTTGGGCTTCGGTAAGCTCCAGCCCAGCGGGGCAGCCGTCAATGATGCCGCCAAGGCCGGGGCCATGGGACTCGCCAAAAGTGGTCAGGCGCAAGGCGCGCCCAAAGGTGTTTCCGGCCATCATGCACCTCTCGCTGGACAGAAGATATGGTTCGGGCCAGCCACAAGGGCAGCCATAATCCTGCTAGTATAGGTAAGGGCGGGGCGGCTGGCAAGCCGTGGGGTTTTGGGGCGTTGTGGGGTGCCTGCGCGGCAGGTGGGGGGATTTACGCAGTAGGTGTTTCAGGGGCTTCCTCGCTTCGATCGGTGATCTCCCTGCCACCGCAGAATGTCGTAGGGCGCTTTTGCGTTGGGTGTCAGCTTTGGGGCTGTCTGGAGCTTAGGGTTTGGTAGTCGCGAAAGCTCGGAATATGTCGTGAGGGGAGTGCGTTTTGAGGCACGGATATGGCGGAGGCGAATGGTTGTTTTAAGGCGGGTCAGTGAGGCGGGAATGAGAGCAGCCCATTTATGTAAAAAATTGTGCCGCGTAATGCCATCATCCATTGCCGGATACAAAAGAAATTCTGATGATTTTCAGTCGAGCTACGGTGAACAGAGAAGCACTCTCCCATCGTAATCACAATACTTCAAAGGCAACAACTGCACCTGCATAATCAATGTAATTGGAATGTTACAGTGTTTCAGGCAAAGCACTGGTCATTGCCGGGGGCGGCGTTATAAAGAACTGAAGCCGACACGTCGGCGAGGTTCGTGCGTAGCCGCCCTCGAAAAAGATACTTGGTGGTCAGGGTAGAACAGGGGGTGCTTCGGGGGGGATGCAAGGGGGGCCGAGAAGGGGGCGAAGCCCCATAACCGGCCCCGCCTTGCCGCGCGCCGCGCAGGCGGCAGAACTCAAGAAAAGAAAAACTGTCGTACCCGCAGGGTACAAATGGTTTTATAAAAGCGGCCCCATTCTTCTACTGCGCCCGCAGGCATTCCCGCCTTGCCGTGCGCCGCGCAGGCGGCAGAACTAAAGAGAAGAAAAGCTGCCGTACCCGCAGGGTACAAATGGTTTTATAAAAGCGACACCATTCTTCACCATTTTTTGAATAAAAAAGGAGTGGAGAGGCATGACACCTCTCCACTCCAGATATGCTAACGCGCGCAGCGCTACTACACTTTGGCGGCGGTACGCAGATCAGCCACAGCGTCGGTGGCTTCCCAGGTGAACTCGGGCAGCTCGCGGCCAAAGTGGCCGTAGCAGGAGGTCTTCTGGTAAATGGGGCGCTTGAGATCAAGGCGCTTGCTGATGAAGTAGGGGCGCAGGTCAAAGACTTCGCGCACGGCCTTGGTCAGGATTTCGTCAGGAACTTCGCTGGTGCCCTGCGAGGACACAAGCACGCTGACGGGCTGGGCCACGCCGATGCAATAGGCAATCTGCACTTCGCACACCGGGGCAAGGCCAGCAGCCACAACGTTTTTGGCGATGTAGCGGCCCATGTATGCGCCGGAACGGTCAACCTTGGAGGGGTCCTTGCCGGAGAAAGCGCCGCCGCCGTGGTGGCCGCTGCCGCCGTAGGTGTCCTGAATGATTTTGCGGCCAGTCAGGCCGCAGTCACCCATGGGGCCGCCCACAACAAAGCGTCCGGTGGTATTGATGAAGATCTCGCAATCTTTTTCGGTGAAGTAGCCGGAAGGCTCAAGAATGGGGCGAATGACGTGCTTTTTCACGGCTTCGGCCACATCTGCCTGGCTGGCGCTCTCCGCGTGCTGGGTTGAAACCACCACGTTGTTGATGCGCACGGGCCTGCCGTCCTGATACTCAAAAGAAACCTGGGTCTTGCCGTCCGGGCGGAAAAAGTCCACCATGCCGTCTTTACGCACCTTGGTGAGCTGCTGCGAAAGCTGATGCGCCCAGTAAATGGGAGCAGGCATCAGGGTGGCAGTTTCGTCGCAGGCAAAGCCGAACATCATGCCCTGGTCGCCCGCACCCTGATCTTCGGGTTTCGAGCGCACAACGCCCTGGGCGATGTCGGGAGACTGGTGCCCGATGGTGGAAATGACGGCGCAAGTCTTCCAGTCAAAGCCCATGTCGGAATTGCTGTAGCCGATGTTTTTGATGGTGTTGCGCACCACGGTGGGCAGGTCGGCATAACCGGAGGTGCTGATTTCGCCAGCGATAATGGCCATACCTGTGGTTACCAGCGTTTCGCAGGCCACATGGGCGTCGGCGTCCTGAGCAAGCAGGGTGTCCAGAACGGCGTCAGAAATCTGGTCTGCCACCTTGTCGGGATGCCCTTCGGTGACGGATTCGGAGGTAAAGAAGTATTTGCCCTTGGTCTGCATGCTGTTCTCCTTTATGGATCGCGCCGCAGGCGCGGTGAGTTGCTAACGTAGCACTGATTAAAGAGCTTCTGGAAACGCGCAGTTATTTCGTTTGGCAAGGCGCGATCTTTTTTGAAGCAAGAGTGGACTCTTCCGTCCTCGACCGTTTCAAAAAAAGTGAAGCAACGCCGCCAAACGGAATAAATCAGCGTTTCCCTAACGTAAAACAATGTTGTCGATAAGGCGGGCCTTGCCCATACGGACAGCACAGGCCATGAGGGCCGGGCCGTCCACCTTGTCGAGGGGGACCATTGATTCGGGATGCACGATGCTGAGGTAATCAAGACGGCCTACAGGCAGGCGCTCCGCCCATCGGCGCAGCACAGCCTCGCGCAGCAGTGACGCACTGGTCTCGCCTTCCTCCACCAGACTTTGCGCGTGAAGCAGAGCCTGCCTGATTTCAGGAGCCTGGGCGCGCTCTTCGGGGGTAAGGTACACATTGCGTGAGGACAGGGCCAAGCCGTCGCCTTCCCGCACGGTGGGGCGCGTTTCAATGCGAACGGGCAGGTTCAGATCCCGCACCATACGCCGGATGATGGCCTGCTGCTGCCAGTCTTTCTGGCCGAAAACGGCAACATCCGCCGCGCTCAACATAAAAAGCTTGAGCACGACAGTGCACACGCCGCGAAAATGCACGGGACGGCTCTGCCCGCACAAACCCTTGGCAAGATCGGGCACTTCAACCCAGGTGGCGTGGTCCGGCTCATACATGGAGCCGGGTTCGGGCATGAAAAGCACGTCTGCCCCGTGGCTGGCGGCAATGGCCGCGTCACGTTCAGAGTCACGCGGGTATGCGGCCAGGTCTTCATCGGGGCCAAACTGTGTGGGGTTAACAAAAAGGCTTACCACAAGCCGCTTGCCCAGCGAGCGAGCGTGGGCCATGAGGTCTTCATGCCCGGCGTGGTAGTAGCCCATGGTGGGGACGAGGGCTATGTCATCCCCGGCCTTGTGCCATGTGCGGCACTGGGCCGCTAATTGCTGAGGCGTTGTTAATATCTGCATATCAAGGTATTGTGATATAGTTTAAGAGAGTTCATTTATACACGCCCTGAGAAGCCTTGTAAAGAAAAAGTCCCTTCTCTGTGCGCCCTGTGGGCTCCCGCACTGCATCGGCTGCCCACGGGGCAGGCAGGGCTCCGGCCTTGACCCACCCGTCGGCAATGGGCATAAGGGGGACGGGAGGCCTCATGCTGAAACCTTTCTATCAGGGCAAACTGGACACATTTTGTGCGATTTATGCCGTGCTGAACGCCCTGCGCCTTACTCACAGTATTCGGGTGCTCAAGGCGCGCGATATTCTCAACGAAACCCTGATGGCTCTGGCGGCTTCGCCTGAGATGTTCAGGGCCGTACTGGAACAGGAAACGGACTACTGTGCCCTTGTAGACGGCATGTTGCGCGCACAGGGGCGTGTGTTTCCTCTTGATGTCCGCCAGCCGTTCGGCACGGATCAGGACCCTTCTGCGGCGCAGGTGTGGGACTGCTGCGACAATTGGCTTAATGGCGGCAGCAACCGGGCGCTTGTGTTCCGTTTTTTGCGCCACATCACGCCCGAGGGCCCGGCTGTGAACCGCCACTGGACAACTGCGGACAGCCTCAAGGATAACGTGCTGCACCTCTTTGACTGCAGCCATGAGGCAGAAGCCATCCTCAATGTGCGTAAAGACAGTTTTGTGACCCGTGCACAGGAAGTAAGCCGGGAAAAACTGCTTTACATACAGCCTGAAACCATCCGTTTGCTACGGCTGCCCATGTAGCCGCAGACCGTTTTTTATACCGGCATGCAGCACGGCATGCAGTAGAAACGCGTGTGTTCTTTGTTCTCGACGTTCTGGCATTGCAGCTGAAACGGCGGACGTTGTGTGCAGTAATCCTGCTGCACTTACTTGCATTGATTGGAGGGAACCTGACCTGGCAGGCGATAGGCGGGTTTGAGTGAACAACAAGGCCGCTCGAAAATTGCAGAAAACGGCCTGGCGCGTTTCATCGCGCGTTCTTTGCTTACTCTGATGCCAGGTTGGGAACGGGCCGGGCGGGGAACCGGGGTTGTTCAGAGCATTGTAGCTTTGAAAGAATTTAAGTGCTCTAACACTGCACAAGCGTGCAGCGCGGCGTAACCCAGCGTGGAGTCAGCAGAAAATAGTATTTTCGACTGACTGGCAGCTTTAAAGAATATAATACTTCAAAGGCAATCTGCTTAAAAGTCGTAAAACGGGCTTTCATCGCTGAGCGGCAAGTTCATGCGGCGGGCGTCTTCTTCCAGCTGGGGGTCAACCCAGAAAGCTTTTTCCTGAATAAAGGACAAGACCTCAAAGGCGGCTTCGTCCAGCGGCTGCGAATAGTAGAAGCCCTGAGCGCAGTTGCAGCCGCAAGATAGCAGGAAGCGAGCGTGGTCAAGGGTTTCAACGCCTTCGGCCACGATTTTCATGTTCAGGTCTTTGGCAAGGGCAATGGTGTTGCGGGCCACGATCTGCCCGCGCGTATTGTCTGTGCCGTTGCTGATGAACGTGCGGTCGAGCTTGACGATATTGAAGGGCAGGTCGCGCAGGGAGCTTAGTGAGGAATAGCCTGTGCCGAAGTCGTCCATCGAGAAGATAAAGCCTTCGGCCTGAAGCCCGTACATGTTCTGGATAAGGGCTTTTTCGTTATCAAAAAAAGCGCTCTCGGTCAGTTCCAGCTCCAGCAGGTGGCGGGGCAGACGGTATTTGTCTGTGAGCTGCACCAGTTTTTCTGTCAGCGTACCGTCATTGAAGTGCAGGCGGGATACGTTAACCGAAACCGGCATGGGCTTGTAGCCCTTGTCGATCCACATGCGCAGGTTCTGGCAGGTGAGATCCCAGACGTATTCGTCCATTCTCACGATAAAGCCGTTGCGCTCGAAAAGCGGCACAAAGCGGCCGGGAAGGATGAGACCGTCCTGGGGATGCTGCCAGCGCACGAGGGATTCTGCTCCGACTATGCGCCCGCTCGACATTTCCACCTTGGGCTGCAGGTAGAGCTTGAACTGCTTTTGCTCCAGCGCGCTGTACATCTGGTCGGTGATGTAGCTTTCGCCGTGCAGGCGCTGACGCAGGGCATCGTCATAAAATGCGTAGTTCGCAAGGTCGCTGCCCTTGATGGTCTTTTGCGCCAGGTAGGCCCAGTCGCACAGCACATGGGCCGGGGTGCGGCGGTTTTCCACCTGGCAGACGCCGAAGAAAATCTTGACCCGGAAAGTGTCGGAATAATGTTCAAGCCTGCGTGAAAGCGAGTGAATGAAGTGCAGTATCCTGGCCATGTCGCCAGTGATGCACACGGCGAACACGTCGGCATTCAGGCGGGCGAAAGCTTCATTATCAGTGTTGAGGCGTTGGCGCACCAAGCGCGCGATGGCCCGTAACAGGCGGTTGCCTTCCTCCAGGCCGAATGCCTCGTTGATGGCCTTGAAGCCCGCGACGTCGAACCGCACTATGGCGTAGGGGTCGGAAGGGTGGTCGCGCAGGACGGCTTCAACCTTTTCAAAAAATGTCTGCGTATTGTATGCGCCGGTAAGGGGGTCGAGTTCGGCGCGCAGGCGCAGGGCCTGTTCTGTACGGGTAGCGGCGTCCACGTCGTTGATGGTGCCGATGTAGCGGTCGCCTGGGTCGTCGTCAGCCAGGTAGGTATAGGTGATCTTGCACCAGATGAATTGTCCGTCGCGGCGGCGCAGGCGTATGGTCATTTCGCCGGAGCGAATACCCAGGGCAAGGCGTGAAAGGCAGGTGTCAAAAGCTACACTGTCTCCGGTGTAGAGCACATTATCTTCACGCCAGACATCAAAGGGAATGCGGCCATCGTAGTTGCCAGCCAGCAGTTCGCCGATGCGGGGGCTGATGTAGTTGAGCTCGTTGTCCCGCCACTCGAATACAAGGGTTCGGGTGTGGTCCACCACTGCCTTGTAGCGCAGGTTGTCCAGCTTTTGCCGCTGGAGCAGATCATTTTCCTGCACGATGCTGGCCGCACGTTTCAGGTCATCCACGTCCTGCACGCAGACGAGATACACGCTATGATCCATGCCGGGCTGCCGGATGGGAAAAGCCGTAATGCGCACCCAGCGGTACTGCATATTGCGGCCTTTTCTGCGCAGATCAAGCGTGGTAAAGGGCTGGCCATGCTCTTCAAATTCGTGCCGGACCATAGGGTGCCAGAAACGCAGCATGGCCTCGGTGTCGTCGGGATGCACGAGATCTTTTTCAGCCTCGGAAAAGAGATTTGCCAGCGATCTGGTACCCGAGGGCGGTATGAATATGTCGCTGCCCCGGTACAGTTCACGAGCCTCATCTTTTTCAAAATCAAGCAGATATATTTCGTCGTAGACGTTGCGCAGCACGCCGGAGTAGCACTGCGCTTCCACCATTCCGGTAGAAAGGCACTGCATGGCAGCGTCGTTATCGGTTAATTCGGAAGAGCGTTGAAGGGAATTAGTTTTCATAATACGCGTTTTTCTTTGCGTGGTCTGATCTACGGGTGACAGGATTACTAAAGGTATATCTTATCACTTGACCTATTGTTTTGCAAATGACGGGCATGGTGACAAGGCGCGAGCTCATCTGTAGGATGCGCCTCATGACAAACGCAAACAGTAAAAAGAAGCTCAAGGTCTGGTCATTGAGTCTCGGGTGTCCCAAGAACAGGGTAGACAGCGAACGTCTGCTGGGTTCTCTGGGGGTGCCCGTGAGCCATGTGGAGCATATGGGCCGCGCCGACCTTGTGTTCATCAATACCTGCGGATTTATTGATCCTGCCGTCCGTGAATCTGTACGCGCCGTTCTGGACGCAGGGAACCGCCTTGGAAGCTGTAAAAAGAAGCCCTTGTTGGCTGTAGGCGGCTGCATGGTGGGGCGCTACGGCGCAGAGGGTCTGGCTCAGGACCTGCCGGAAGTGGATTTGTGGCTGCCAACGGCAGACCTGCCGCGCTGGGCAGCCCTGGTGACGCAAAAGCTGGGCCTGCCATTGCCGCCGGAACACATGCCCGGCGGCGGCCGTTTGCTCTCTACCGGGCCGTCCTACGCATGGCTCAAGGTGGGCGAAGGGTGCAGGCACAACTGCGCTTTTTGCACTATCCCTTCCATCCGGGGCGGGCTCAAATCTCTCACCGCTGAACATATTGTGGATGAAGCCAAAGCCCTGCTTGGGCAGGGCGTGCGCGAGCTGGCCCTGGTGGCCCAGGATCTCACCGCCTGGGGTGCGGATATGGGGCTCAAAAACGGCCTCCCCTCCCTGCTGGAAAAGCTGACAGATCTGGAAGGGCTGGCCTGGCTGCGCCTGCTCTATCTGTATCCTACCGGAGTGACCCCGGAGCTGTTGCAGCTCATCCGCGATACCGGGCCGCCTTTGTTGCCCTACCTGGATATTCCCCTCCAGCACGCTCATCCCGACGTTCTTTCCCGCATGGGGCGACCCTTTGCGGGCAATCCACGGCGAGTGCTCGACACCGTGCGGCAAATTTTGCCGCATGCGGCTTTGCGCACCACGTTTATTGTGGGGTATCCCGGTGAAACGGAAGAACATTTTGAAAGTCTGTGCCGCTTTGTTGAAGAAAGCTCTTTCCAGCATGTGGGAGTTTTTGCCTACCACGCGGAAGAAGGCACTGTGGCGGCCACCCTGCCCGATCAGGTGCCGGATGAGGTGAAGCAGTGGCGGCGCGATACTCTTATGGACATACAGGCCGACATAAGCGAACGCCTGCTTGCGGCCCACGTGGGCACCCGCATGCAGGTGCTTGTGGATGCGCCGCATCCCGAATGGCCGGGGCTGCACAGCGGCCGCGTGTGGTTGCAAGCTCCAGAGGTGGACGGCATCACCTACGTAAGCGGGCCGGGCGTTACGCCCGGAGCCCTGGTGGAATGCGATATTGTTGAAAATACCGAATACGATCTGACAGCTCTGGCTTAGGCCCTTGAATAAACTGGCGGTTTGTTCCGCATGTAAATATCCCCGGAAGGCGTACCCTCCGGGGATATTTCGTGTGCGCGCCGAGGCACGCCCTCAATCATGTCCAGCCCAGGGCTGGCCTGCTAGCCACCAATGAGCTGCATAGCCATCTTGGGCATGCTGTTGGCCTGCGAAAGCATGGCTACAGCCGACTGAGTGAGGATCTGGTTGCGAACGAACGACGTCATTTCCGTGGCCACGTCCACGTCGGAAATGCGGGATTCGGCCGCCTGCAGGTTTTCGGACTGGGTGGTGAGGTTGGAGATGGTGTTCTCCAGCCTGTTTTGCAGTGCGCCAAGGTGAGCACGAATCTTGTCCTTGGAGACTACGGCATCGTTAAGACCCACCAGAGCCTTCTGCGCGGCTTCCTGCGTGGAAACCGTGTAGGCAGCAGCGTTGGTATCGGCCTGATTGCCCACACCCAGGGCCGAGGCGGTGCTCGTACCGATCTGGATGTAGTAGTAGTCTTCCGCGGAGTCGTTCATGGTACCAAAGTGGATCTTCATCTTACCAGTAGACTCAAGGCCGCTGTCGCCGCCGCCAGAGCCCGTGTGGGTGGCACCGGACAGGCTGCCGTCCAGCAGCTTGAGGCCGTTGAAGTCCGTGGCATTGGCGATTCGGGTAATTTCCGAAGCCATTGCCTGGTACTCCGACTCGATCATCAAACGCTGCGTGGAGTCATAGGTGCCCGTGGCAGCCTGTTCGGCCAGTTCCTTCATGCGGACGAGCTTTTCGTCGATAACAGCCAGAGCGCCGTCGGCGGTCTGGATGAGGGAAACTGCATCGTTGGCGTTACGCACACCCTGCTGCAAGGCAGCGATGTCGGTACGCATCAGTTCGCGAATGGCGAGGCCAGCGGCGTCGTCAGCCGCGGAGTTGATGCGCAGACCCGTGGACAGACGCTGCACCGAATTTGACAGATTGCTGTAATGCGATGTCAGCGTGTTGGCCGTTTGAGTGGCCATCTGGTTGTGATTGATATACATGACATTCCTCCCTGAATGTTCTGCATGCCCGACGGTGCTTGCGCACACCCGCTTCCATGCGGGCTACCGCCGCACAATGTTCGTCTTTACGAACGTATGATGGTTGTCAAGCTACTCCGCAATGGCAAAGCCAAGGCGGAGCCCCCAAATCATATGAGTTTTTGCTGCTCGCGGATTGCGTGGCTGCCGCAAGGCAAAAACTACCCCTAAAACCTGTGGCAGCATTCCAGCAGGAATCATGCCATTATCGGAAACTCGAAAGTGTCAAATTGCTGCCATATTTCTCCGTCAGCATGGCAATTTTCAGATTCTGAAAATTTTTTACCCGCAGGGTGCAGGTGTATGTATAGATATATTTATCTTGTAAATATAAAGTGTTGCGCAAGTTATACCAACTCGGTGCGTAACAAGCTGCGCCTTGTTCCTGCCGTTGGCTTGTGCCGCGAAGCTCTACGTCGCTGCGAGGGAACAATCCCTAGAGCCGATGATGCTGGCCGGTTTGAAAGAATTGCTTCAGGGGGGCGGACGCCCCGGGCTGTATTCAAAGTGAATGTACACAGTTAAAAGGAGATGAGACCTCACACCCAGTATGGGCGCGGCCTGCGGTGAGTGTTTTTATGTTTTTGAATACTGAGTTGCAGGAGTGACCGCGAAAACGTGGACGTCCGCGTGAAAGACTGTGAACTTGCTACCGGCGGCGGAAAAAAACGTGAAACGTCCGGCGAGAATGAAAGCTGCTGTGTGGCGGAGCGAGCGCCCGGCTTTTTCCGAAAGGCGTGGAGCTGCCAACCAAATGAGCATGAACGGAATCGCCGCCAGCTACAAACCGGTGGACTGGCATTTCTATGCTACGCAGGCCTGAAGCTCTGTCTGGAGTGAAAGGGATAGAGATTGCCAAAATTTGATTCGGCGAGCCCTCTGGAGTTTAGAGCGAAAAACTTCGGGTTTTAAGCCTTAGAGCGAGACCGTCTGCGGGTGCTTTGTGTTTACCCCAAAACTAGGTTTTATGTTTAAAAACTAGTTCGGTTCCTGGCCTGTAAAAGGTGTTACCATTGTGGCGGGTCATTTTTATGCAGCAATGCCTGCCACCTGGGTGGAGACATGGCTGGGACTGAATTTTTTTCTCTTCCCCTAATGTGCTGTGCATTTTGTCCGATAGGATAGTCAGAGGCGGTAATACGCAAGGACGCGTTGGCATTTCGCGCCGCCTGGGACGTACAGCACATTCATGGAGGAATGTATGTATATCAATCACAACCAGATGGCCACTCAGGTGGCTAACACGCTGACCTCGCACTACGGCAACCTGCAAACTTCAGTACAGCGCCTGTCCACGGGTCTGCGCATCAACTCCGCGGCTGACGACGCCGCTGGCCTCGCCATTCGCGAACTGATGCGTACCGACATCGCTGCCTTGCAGCAGGGTGTGCGTAACGCCAACGACGCCATTTCCCTCATCCAGACCGCCGACGGCGCTCTGGCTGTTATCGACGAAAAGCTCGTCCGCATGAAGGAACTGGCCGAACAGGCTGCCACTGGCACCTATGACTCCACGCAGCGTTTGATGATCGAGTCGGAGTACCAGGCAATGGCTTCGGAAATTACCCGAATCGCCAATGCCACGGACTTCAACGGCATCAAGCTGCTGGACGGTAGTCTGTCCAGTGAAACACACACGGGGTCTGGCGGCGGCGACAGCGGCCTTGAGTCCACTGGCAAGCTGAAGGTCCACTTCGGCACCATGAACGACTCCGCGGAAGACTACTACTACATCCAGATCGGCACGAGCACCGCCTCTGCTCTGGGTGTGGGCAATCAGGCTGCAAGCTCTTCAGACGCCTACACGGTTTCCACGCAGGCAGCCGCGCAGAAGGCTCTGGTGGGTATTAACAATGCCGTAGTCTCCAAGGACAAGATCCGTGCCCACCTTGGCGCATTGCAGAACAGGCTGGAGAACACCATCTCCAACCTCACCACCCAGTCCGAAAACCTGCAGTCGGCCGAATCCCGCATTTCCGACGTGGACGTGGCCACGGAAATGACGTCATTCGTTCGCAACCAGATCCTCACCCAGTCGGCTGTAGCCATGCTTTCGCAGGCCAACAGCATGCCCAGGATGGCGCTTTCGCTCATCTCTGGCTAGGGCTGGCTAACCAGGTGGTGGAGGGCATATGCCCTTGATAGCCTTGTGGCAGGGGAGTGCTGCACGGCAATAAAAATTAAAAACTACCGATCTGTCATTGGCAGGTCGGTAGTTTTATTTTGTCCATTTGTGGAGGCCAGGCCGTCTTGAGGGTACGCCTTGTTGGTTCTGGCCAGCTTAGCGCATGTTAGCTTCGAAAAAGTTTAAACGCACCAAAGCCGTACGGGGGTAAGCGCTTTGCAACACAGAACGGCGTGGATTCTGCCGGAAAAGTCCGATCCTCGGCATAATGACAACTTTGAAATGTAATGCATTTCAAAGTTAATCTGCTCTAGACCGGGAAGGTACGCGACTGGCCGGGTGCCATGACGGCGCAGGTGCAGGGCAGGTCAAGCTTCGCCAGTTCCGCTTCAAAAGCCTTTGTGTCCTGGGCCAGTACGGGAAAGGTCCCCCAGTGCATGGGCACGACAGCTTTACATTTGAGCAGTTTGCAGGCCAGAGCGGCCTGCGCCGCGTCCATAGTGAAAACGCCGCCTATGGGCAGCAGGGCAACGTCAATCTGATATAATTGCCCCCAAAGCGCCATGTCGCCAAAAACACAGGTATCGCCAGAGTGATAAACCGTGAGGCCGTCGGACATGCGCACGATATAGCCCGTTGGGCAACCAGAGTCGCTGGTATGGAAGGCCTGGGTCATAGTGACGCTGACGCCTTTATGCGTGATGGTGCCGCCAATATTGAAGCCAATGCCGTTGAGTATCTGGTTGTCGGGCAGTTCGGCTGCGGCCTTGTGGGCGGTGCCGACCACAGCCCCCAGCATGGCCCCGGTTTTGCGGCAAATGGTTACGGCTTCACCCACATGATCGCCGTGGTCGTGCGTCAGTAAAACAATATCGGCATGGCCCACATTGTCCACGGTAAGGCCGTACTGTGGCGCCAGAAAAGGATCAATGACCACATGGGCGTCATTGTCGCTGATTTTGAAAGCGGAGTGTCCAAACCATGTAATCGTGCTCATGTGTATCTCCTCGAGGCTGTGGTCAGCGGCGGCCGCTAGCCGGGCCAGCGGCCCAGGTTGTGCGGCAGAGCCACCTGATCAAGTATGCGGCCGCACATGTGCAGCAGCATGTCTTCCAGAGTTTGTGGATTCAGGTAAAAACCCGGCGAAAGCGGCATGATGACGGCTCCGGCTTCACGCAGCGTGAGCATGTTGCGCAAGTGGATGGCCGAGAGCGGGCTTTCACGCGTGACCAGCACCAAAGGCAGCCGTTCCTTAAGAGCCACGTCTGCGGACCGTTGCACAAGGTTGCGTGTGGCTCCCGAGGCTATGGCCCCCAAGGTGCCCATAGAGCAAGGCACCAAAATCATGGCTGCAGGTGTGCCCCTTCGCCGCCACCATGAACCGCTGGACGGTCCGGCTCCAAGGTCGGCAGCGTCATACACTCGGCTGGCGTATGGTGTCAGCAGTTCTGGCCCGGCTCCGCATTCTGTATGCAGCACGGCGTGCGCACCCTGTGAAATTACGCAATGAACCTGCACTGAGGGCATGGCCGAAAGGCAGCGCAGCAGGCAAGCCGCCAGAGGCATGCCACTAGCACCGCTGACGCCTATGAGAATGTCGCGCACAGCGGAATCGGAAGCCTGGGGTGGCTTATTGGAGGGCTGCGGGGGCATTGTTGATGAAGGCGTTGATGGTGGCGTGGTGTCTGGCATTGTTCTTCTCCCTGTCGGCCCAGCCGATGAAACTCGCTGGGCTACCTCAGTTATGCATACCTGACAAAAATGCGCCATGCAAATAGCGGGAGGCCGCTGATCTGTTATGCTGCCAGAGCTGTTCTGGTTCGTGTAGGCACTGCACCAATGCCGGGAGGCAACGCCAGGACGCTGGCCGCGCCCTTGACAGCAGCGGCGAGTCGGCATATCAAGACAAGTCTTATGCGCCCGTAGCTCAGCCGGATAGAGCGTTGGCCTCCGGAGCCAAAGGTCGTGAGTTCGAATCTCGCCGGGCGCACCATAAAAATTAAGCCCTTACGATAAAAAATCGTAAGGGCCTTTTTTGATCAAAAAATTTTCCAACCCTATTTCCAACCTTTGTGCGGAAAATGGATATTACTACATGTACCTCCGTAGCACATTTTTGATAGACTTAGATATCTCATGCGCAAACTACTCTGATGTTTGCCACGGCAGATAGCGGCTATTTTCGTTCATGGTAGCTAAGAATACCTCTTTTCCATGCGGCCATGTATCAAGTGCGGAAAAATGCCTCGGCTTGAAACCTCAAGGCCAGATGGAAGAACCCACGATATTTATCGATTTGCCTGCTGTGGTTGCACCAACCATCCCTAGCGTCTTGATTACACATATCACTTTTCAGTCAAAAAAATACTGTCATCGGCAAGGGGGAAGCGGGAATAACCCCTGCTTCCCACCCTACAATCAGCTTTTAGCCCTCTACCGACCTTCACTTTTAGGCAAGGCCAGCTTTTCAGGTTCATCCAAGGCATTGCGGCTGCCGCTTTTCCGACCCTCCAGTTCCACAGAAATCGCAGCCGCAGTGAATACCCCTGCGACTCCGGCCAGTATGCCGCCAATAAATGTCCATTTACTGCTCATGGTTATTCTCCTTTTCAGTTGCGTAAATGCAGAAGGCGGGATCACTCCCGCCCACTGTTGCCGTTTTTGAATAGCTTAATCGTCCCAATTTTCCTTGATGACCTGCAACACAGCAATAGCAACAGGTATCCATGCCAGTGGGTTCATACAGCCTCCTTGAGTGTCAGCAGCGCGGAATACGCAGCCGGTTGTGGGTGAAGAATGTTGGATTGGATCGTGCCGGATTCCAGCGGCAATAGTCCAGTGGTACCATCATGATGCCCATCCTTTCAGCAGCGCGGTCTGAAGCATGTCAAACATGACGGGGGCCAGGTCGGACAGATCGTTGATAACTCGGCTGGTCTGTGGCAGCAGGTGGGCTATATGCTCATCACGGATGCCAAGGCCATACACCTCAAAGCCAAGCTTTTGCGCTACGTTCACGGCATGGGTTGCTGCGTGTGTGCTATCAGGTATTCCGTCTGTAATGATGAGGATGATTTTCCTTTGCTCCTTAAGGAACAACATCGTCTGCATAACC